>PHCH01000114.1 GCA_002840785.1 Betaproteobacteria bacterium HGW-Betaproteobacteria-4
GCCACCGTAAATGGTGTCCAGGCTCTTCGGAAAACTGGAAGTCAGGCGCCACTTGATATTGGGCAATGACTGGGCGATAGCGGGTGCGGCAACGGTAGCCGCCGCGCCGGCAACGGCACCAACGGAAGCCTTTTTCAGAAAATCACGACGTTGCATATTGTCTCCTCCAAAGATGGGAATCGCCATTCATGACGATTGGTCCATTCTTCACCAAGAGAGCATTTTTTGCGAGTAGTGGAAAACCCTAACAAGCACAGCCGTAAAAAAAGGAGCCGAAGCTCCTTTTTTCAATCAACGACCAGGAAAGATCAGCGATGCGATTGTGCGAACTGGTCCATCGGCATTTCGGCGACGGCAAACCAGGCGCGCTGGCTCTTGGCGTACTTGCTGTACGAGTCGTAGATCTTCTTGAAGGCCGGATTCTTGGCCGATTCATCAGCGTAAACCTGCTGCGCCGACTGGTGGGCGGCCTCCATGATTTCCTTGGAGAAGCTGTGCAGCTTGACGCCGTTTTGCAGCAACTTGGCCAGGGCGATCGGGTTCTTGTGATCGTATTCGGCGGTCATCGTCACGTTGGCTTCGGCGGCGGCACAGGCGAAGGCGGCCTTGTATTCCTTGGGCAGCTTGTCCCATTCCTTCTTGTTCACGAAGAACTCGAGGCAGGTGCTCGGCTCCCACCAGCCCGGACCGTAGTAATGCTTGGCAACCTTGTAGAAACCCAGCTTCTCGTCGTCATAAGGACCGATCCACTCGGCGGCATCGATCGTGCCCTTCTCGAGCGCCGGATAGATGTCACCCGCGGCGATCTGCTGCGGGACGAGGCCGAGCGGCGTCAGCACGGCGCCACCGAGACCGCCGATGCGCATCTTGATGCCCTTTAGATCGGCCACGGTCTTCACTTCCTTGCGCCACCAGCCGCCCATCTGGCAACCGCTGTTGCCGCCCGGGAAAGAGACGCAGTTGTAACCGGCATAGAACTCGTCAAGCAACTGCTGGCCGCCGCCCTGGTACATCCAGGCGTTGGTCTGACGGGCGTTCATGCCGAACGGGATGGTCGTGCCAAAAGCGAAGGTGCGATCCTTGCCGACGTAATAGTAGGAAGCCGTATGGCAGCACTCGACCGTGCCCTGCTGCACGGCATCCAGCGCCTGCAGGCCGGGAACGATTTCGCCACCGGCGAAGACGCGAATGTCGAATTTGCCGCCAGTCAGTTCGCGCAGGCGATTGGCCAGCTGTTCGGCACCGCCGTAAATGGTGTCCAGGCTCTTCGGGAAGCTGGAAGTCAGGCGCCACTTGATGCTCGGCAGATCGGCAGCGATCGCCGGTGCGGCGAGGGTAGCGGCGGCGCCAGCGGCGGCACCCATGGAAGCTTTTTTCAGAAAATCACGACGTTGCATCTTGTCTCCTCCGGATTGATTTTTGCGTCAGGACTGACGGCGGAACGCATTGTTTAACAAAGAAAGACTAATTACGAGTTGCGGAAAACCCTAATTTCCCACCCTCAACCGTGGCAAACTGCGTCGTGCGACGCACTACGACAAGGAGTGGAGATGCACGACGAACTGGCCGAAATTCGCGATTTCGTAGCCGAATACCCGCCCTTCGATGGCCTCGACCCGGCCGGCCTGGACAAGTTCGCCCGCCGCCTGGTCATTCGCTACCTGCGCCGCGGCACCCCATTCCCGCCACCCGGCCAACCGGCGCTGTGGCTGATCCGCCAGGGCGCCGTCGAACTGCGCCAGGCCGACGGCCAACTGGCTCGGCGCTTGGGCGAAGGCGACCACCACGACGCGGCCTGCCTGGCCGACTCGCCGGAACGCCACTGGCTGGGCCACGCCAGCGAAGACACGCTGGTCTATGGCCTGCCCAAAAGCGAACTCGAAACCCTGTGGGCCGAGTATCCCGACTTGCATCGCCGGGCCATCGAAGACCTCGGCCAGCGGCTGCGCCACAGTCGCCTCGCCACCCGCCAGGCACCGGAACGCGACACCGGCAGCCTGCCGCTGGCCAACCTGATCGGTCGGCCGCCCGTTTGTGCCAGGCCGGAGACCACCGTCCGCGCTGCCGCCGAACTGATGACCCGCGAGCGGGTTTCCGCCCTGCTCATTGTGGACGGCGAGCAACTCTGCGGCATCGTCACCGACCGCGACCTGCGCAGCCGCTGCCTCGCCGCCGGACTGCCCGAGAGCACGCCGCTGGCGACGGTGATGACTCCCGACCCGCTCACCCTGCCGCCCGAAGCCCCCGGTTTCGAGGCCCTGCTGACGATGACCGGGCGCGGCATTCACCACCTGCCGGTGACCCACCATGGCCGCCTGCTCGGGCTAATCAGCAGCACCGACCTGCTCCGCGCCCAGGGCATCAGCAGCGTACATCTGGCCGATCGCATCCGGCGCGCTGCCGACCTCGGCCAGCTCGCCGTACTGGCCGGCGAACTCCCCGAACTCTGGCTCAACCTGGCCCGGCGCGGCGACAACGCCAGCATCCTCGGCCGCGTCGTTTCCAGCATCGGCGATGCGCTGGCCAGCCGCCTGCTGGCCCTCGCCGAAGCACGCCACGGGCCGCCGCCCGTTCCTTATGCCTGGATCGCCTACGGCTCGCAGGGTCGCCAGGAACTGACCCTGCACTCCGACCAGGACAACGCCCTGATCCTCGCCGACAGCTTCGACCCTTCCCGCCACGCCGGCTACTTCGCCGAACTGGCCAGCGAGGTCTGCGCCGGCCTGGCCGCCTGCGGTTTCATGCTTTGCCCCGGCGCCATGATGGCCAGCCATGGCGAGTGGCGAAAAACCGCCGGCGGCTGGCGCGACACCTTCGCCGACTGGATCATCCAGACCGATCCGCAGAAGGCCCGGCTGGCGACCAACCTCTTCGATTTCCGCGTCATCCACGGCGACGACAGCCTGGGCCGGCCGCTGCGCGAGCAGATCAGCGAGCAAGCGCCGCATCACGAAACGCTGTTTGCCCATCTGGTCAGCAATGGCTGCTCGACCGCGCCGCCGCTCGGCTTTTTCCGACAACTGGTGGTCATCAATGAAGGCGAGCACGCCGGCCAGCTCGACCTCAAGCGCCACGGCATCCTGCCCATTGTCGATCTCGCCCGCATCCACGCCCTCGCCGCCGGCTGCCCGGAAACCGGCACGCTGGCCCGCCTGCGCGCCGTTGCCGGCAGCCAACTACTCAGCCACGACGGCGGAGAAACCCTGGCCTCGGCCTTCGAATGCCTGCTCGCCCTGCGCACCCGGCACCAGCAGGAACAGCTCGAGCAAGGCCTGGTCCCGGACAATTTCGCCAATCCGGCGCAACTGAGCGCCAGCGAGCGGCACAACCTGCGCGACATCTTCGCCGCCATCGCCACCCAGCAAAGCGCCCTGCGCCTGGCCTTTCCGGACACGCTGATCCGATGACCCCGCCGCTTTTTCTCCAGCGCTTTTTCAGCCCCGCCGCCCAGCGCCGCTGGCTGGCGGCCAGCCTGCGCCGGTCCGCTGCGGCCGGGCCGCTGGTCGATTACCTCGAGACGCCGCTGCCGGAGAGAGATGGCGATTGGCGGTCGACGCGCTACCTGGCCCTCGATCTCGAAACAACAGGCGGCGACCCGAAGCGCGACGACATCCTGAGTTTTGGCTGGGTTTGCCTCGACGGCCCCGAAATCCGCCTGGAAACGGCACGCCACCGCCTCGTCCAGGCGCGTCGCGCCCTCAACGAAGCCAGCGTCACCATCCATCGCATCACCGACGACCGGGCCGCCGGGGGCGCGCCGCTACGCAGCGTGCTCGATGAGTTTCTGGCCGATCTGAAGGGACGGGTGTTGATCGCCCACTACACGCCAACCGAAGTGCGCTTCATCGATGCCGCCTGCCGGGCCTGTTACGGCGGCCGCTTCCTGCCGCCGGTGATCGACACGCTCGACCTGGCCCGCCGCCAGGCCGCGCAGTCGGCGCCCGGCAGCCTGCGCCTGGGCGCCCTGCGCGCCCGCCACCATCTGCCCCGCTATCCGATGCACCATGCGCTGTCCGACGCGCTAGCCGCGGCCGAGCTGTTCCTCGCCCAGGCCGAGGCCGCTTCGGCCAGCCGGCCGGCCAGACTCGGCGACCTGCTGCTCGGTTGAGCCTATTCGCCGGCGATGGTCATGCGGTCGAGCAGGATCGAGCCGGTGATCTTGCTGCCGCGAATCTGCACATCGTTGCCGACGGCGACGATGCCGGCCAGCATCGCCTTGAGGTTGCCGGCAATGGTGATTTCCTCGACCGGGTAGGCGATCTTGCCGTCCTCGATCCAGAAGCCGGCCGCGCCGCGCGAATAATCGCCGGTCACGTAGTTGATGCCATGGCCGAGCAGTTCGGTAACGAGCAGGCCGCGGCCCATCTTGGCCATCAGGCCGGCCAGGTCAAGATCGCCGGGCTGGATGATCAGATTGTGGCTGCCGCCGGCATTGGCCGTCGTCTGCATGCCGAGCTTGCGCGCCGTGTAGGTGCTCAGAAAATAGCCCTGCAGGATGCCGTCGGCGACGACATCGCGATCCCTGGTCGCAACGCCGTCGCTGTCGAAGGACGCGCTGCCCAGCCCGCACTGGATATGCGGGCGTTCGGCGATGTGCACGAAGTCCGGCATGATTTTCTTGCCGAGCTGATCGAGCAGGAATGAGGATTTGCGATACAGCGCGCCGCCGCTCGCGGCATGCACCAGGCTGCCGAGCAGGCCGCCGGCCAGCGGCGCTTCGAGGATGATCGGGAATTCGCCGGTCTTGACCTTGCGCCCGCCGAGCCGGGCGATGGCGCGTTCGGCTGCGGTTCGGCCGACCTTGGCCGGATCGTCGAGGTGTGCCGCGTCGCGATGCGTGGTGTACCAGTCGTCGCGCTGCATGGCCTCCTGTTCGCCAGCGATGACCGAGCAGGAAATGTAGTGGCGCGACGTCGGATAGCCGCCCATGAAACCGAGGCTGTTGGCCGAGACGAAATGCGCCTGCTGCGTCGAGATCGACGCGCCTTCCGAGTTGCTGACCAGCGGACTGGCCTCGAAGGCCGCCTGTTCGCAGCGACGCGCCGTCTCGATGGCATCCTCCACGGTCAACGCCCAGGGATGGTACAAATCCAGATCGGGCACATCCCTGGCCATGAGCGCCGCATCGGCCAGCCCGGCGCAGTCGTCCTCGGCCGTGAAGCGGGCGATGTCGAGCGCCGCCTCGACGGTTTCCCGCAGGGCCTGGGCCGAGAAGTCCGAGGTGCTGGCGTAGCCCTTGCGCTGACCGGAGTAAATGGTGATGCCGATGCCCTTGTCGCGATTGAACTCGATGGTCTCGACCTCGTCGCAACGCACCGTCACCGACTGCCCGAAGCCTTCGGAGACATCGACCTCACAGGCCGTCGCACCCTTGGCCTTGGCGTGTTTGAGGACGTCCTCGGAGAGCTGTTGCAGGGCGGCGTGGGAATAGGAAAATGCAGCGGTTTCGGACATGGAGGCGGCGTCGGAGCGGGAAAGTCGCTATCATAACAGCCCGTTATTGCCAGCACCGGACGCACCCCATGCATGAAGAAGATTTCACCGAAGACACCGGCCGCCCTTCCAAGACCAAGAAGAAGGAGGCGATGCACGAAATTTTCGAAGCCGTCCGCGAATGCCAGAAAATCACCGCCCACGGCGCCCATCGCCGGCAGGTGGCCTATCTCGGCAAACTCATGCGCGGCGTGGACGATGAGCCGATCCGCGCCGGCCTGGCCATGCTGCGCGGCGAATCGTCGGCCGAAACGGCCCGCCTGCATCGCCTCGAGCGTTTCCGTAACCGCTTTATCGAAGACGAAGCCTACCTGTCCGAAATCGCCGCCGTCTGGCCTTCCATCGACCTCCAGCACATGCGCCAGTTGCGCCGCAATGCGCTGAAGGAACAGGAAAACAACAAGCCGCCGAAGAATTTCCGGGCCATTTTCCAGATCCTGCAGGAACTGGATAAACAGGGCGCCCCTGCCGCCGAAGAGGAAGCCGGCGATGAGTGAGGAACTGATCGTCGGCCTCGTTTCGATCAGCGACCGCGCCTCGACCGGCGTCTATGAGGACAAGGGCATCCCGGCCTTGCAGGAATGGCTGTCCTCGGCCCTGAGCACCCCGTGGCGCGCCGAAACCCGCCTGATCGCCGACGACCGCGAGACAATTGAAAATACGCTGATTTCTCTGGTTGACCGTAGCAATTGCCATCTGGTGCTGACCACCGGCGGCACCGGCCCGGCCCTGCGCGACGTCACGCCGGAAGCCACCCTGGCTGTCGCCGACAAGGAAATGCCCGGCTTCGGCGAGGAAATGCGGCGCATCAGCCTGAATTTCGTGCCGACGGCCATCCTCTCGCGGCAAGTCGCCGTCATCCGCAAGCAGGCGCTGATCATCAACCTGCCCGGCCAGCCGAAAGCCATCAAGGAAACCCTGGAAGGCGTCCGCAATGCCGACGGGTCCGTCGCCCACGTCGGCATCTTCGCCGCCGTGCCTTACTGCATCGACCTGATCGGCGGCCCCTACGCCGAAACCAACGCGGCGGTGATCAAGGCTTTCCGGCCCAAATCGGCGATTCGGGCCAAACAGCCGTAATCAGCCGAGCGTACTACGGCGGTAACGCGCCAGCTCGTAGTCGTCGGTCGATTCGACCAGCGAAATCGGCGTCAGCAGGAAACGCTGGCCGTCCTTTTCATATTCCAGGCTTTCGCGCGGATCGAAAGTCAGTGGCGGCACGACGACGCGGAATTCGTCGGGCTCGTTGCCATCCAGAAGCATGAGCCCCGGCGTTCCGGCGGCAGCGGCATAGCTCGACACCTTGCGGATGCGGAACTCGATGGCCGCGGCCTTGGTTGCCAGCGCCTGAATGCCGACCCGGCCATCCTTTTCCGAAAAGCGGTGATAGCGGCGAATGACGCCGAGCAGCCAGTTCTCCCCGCCTTCGGGCTGCATGGCCAGCAGGGCGCCAACCTTGAGCCAATCACCCGGAGCGTTGCCGAGCAGCGCCCCGAAGCCACCGCGACTGACGTTCTCGGCCACCCAGGTTTCGCTCGGCAAGCCGGCCGGCTTGCCGCCGAATTCCTCGGAAAAGACGACGAAGGCGTTGACCAGCCCGTTGAGCACCGCCATCCGGTGCGTGACGCGATGGCGATCATGCAGGCGCTGCGGCGGGATCGGCGACAGGTAATTGGTCAGATGACGAAACACAGTAACCAGCAGCTTCACCGGATACTGGCCGCCGAGGTTGATCTCGGGCGGCATGTCGCCTCCGCGCTCCAACGTCTCGAGCACCGCCTGCATCGCCGCATGGGCCGTGCCGGGTTTCAGGAAACGTTGTGTCGGCTCGGCTTGGCCCGGCATGCGCGCCAGGCGCAGCGGCGGCTGGGCCAGTTTGAGATCGACCCAGTAAACGCTGTCGATCTGGGCCGCGGCGGTAAACACGAAGCCGGGCAGAAAATGGGCGATCACATGCTCGGCAAGCTCAATGCCGACCGGCAGCAGACTGTCCAGCGACGCGGCCTGGAAGATCATGACTTTCTCGTACTCCTGGAGCGCCGAAGTCATGCCGCTGCGCCCCGCCAGGGCTACGGCCTTGCCCGCCACGCCCGCTGCTTCGGCCGCCAGCAGGGCCTGACCGAGGCTCTGCCAGCGACGGTCCTGCGAGGGGCCGTAATGAAACTGCTCCCATTTGAGGGCCCGCCCGACGGCAACGATGAGACGAACGGACAGGTTGGGCAAAACGGTTTTCGGCAGTTCACCGGGCCGGCTTTTCTCACCGACCGAGAGCAGGCAGCGTTCGTAGGCCGCGCCGATCCGTCGCCAGAAATCGTAGTTGATCGACCACAGACGATTTTCTTCGGACTTCGACAGGCGGGACGCTCCAAAATACTCGCGGGACAGGCGCTTCAGATGCGGCTGCGCGGCTTCCTCAAACTGCTCGAGCACTTCGTACAGGGTGCCGACCGGGAAATTTTCGACGCTTTCCAGCGACTCCAGCCAGCCGGAAATTTCGTCGAGCGCCTTGAAGGCGTTGTCCTTGGGCAATTCGCCGAGCACCCGGCGCAACTCGCGCGGATTGGCCAGCGGATGGTCTGATTTCTGGGCAAACAAACCGCCCAGACTGGCTACCTTGTTGAGCACTGCTCCTCCTTACGCAACTATTTTTTTAACAGTGTAGACGGAGAGCCGGCCTTCTAACGTGAGGAATTTCCACCGGCCTGAAATATTCCTCATGGATAATTCCAGGTTTGCAGCCGAGCGATGACCCGGACTGCCATGTAAAATAGCCCGTTCACTGATCGCCGGACAGCCGACTCGATGCAAGCCTACCTTGACCTGATGCACCACGTTCTCGACAACGGGCACGATAAATCCGACCGTACCGGCACCGGCACGCGCTCAGTCTTTGGCTGGCAGATGCGTTTCGATCTGGCCAAGGGCTTCCCGATGATGACGACCAAGAAGCTGCACCTGAAATCGATCGTGCACGAATTGCTGTGGTTCCTGCAGGGCGACACCAACATCGCCTACCTCAAGGCAAACGGCGTCCGCATCTGGGACGAATGGGCCGACGAAAACGGCGATCTCGGCCCAGTCTACGGCAAGCAATGGCGCCGCTGGGAAACCCCGGATGGCCGCCTGATCGACCAGATCACGCAACTGGTGGGCAGCCTCAAGAACAATCCTGACTCGCGTCGCCACATTGTGTCTGCGTGGAACCCGGGCGACGTGGACAGCATGGCGCTGCCGCCCTGCCATTGCCTGTTCCAGTTTTACGTGGCGAACGGCAAGCTGTCCTGTCAGCTCTACCAGCGCAGCGCCGACATCTTCCTCGGCGTGCCCTTCAACATCGCCTCCTACGCATTGCTGACGCTCATGCTGGCCCAGGTTTGCGGCTACCAGCCGGGCGAGTTTGTGCATACTTTCGGCGACGCGCACATTTATTCGAATCATTTCGACCAGGCCCGATTGCAGCTTTCCCGCGAAACGCGCCCGCTGCCGACGATGTGGATCAATCCTGCGGTCAACGACATTTTTGCCTTCAAATTCGAAGACTTCCGTCTCGACGGCTACGACCCCCATCCGCACATTGCCGCCCAGGTGGCCGTCTGAGCATGCAGGTGCCACTTCGTCCCGCCTGGCTTGCCCTGGCCGAACACGCCCGGAGCATCAAGCACCGTCACCTGCGCGACCTGTTTGCCGAAGATGGGCCTGTTGCGGCAACTGGCCGAACAGGCCGGCTTGCGTACCTGGATCGAGCGGATGCGCGCCGGCGAGCCGATCAATCACACCGAAGGCCGTGCCGTCCGCCACGTCGACCTGCGTGCCGGCGACGCCGCGCCGGCCGAAGTCAAAGCCGTCCTTGCCCGCCTTGCCGGTTTCTGCGAGCAGATACACAGCGGTGAGTGGCGAGGCTTTTCGGGCGAGCGCATCACCGATGTGGTCAATATCGGCATCGGCGGCTCCAACCTCGGGCCGCGCATGGCGGTTCATGCCCTGGCCGCCTTCGAGCAGCCCGACCTCAACGTCCATTTCGTCTCCAACCTCGACAGCGCCGATCTGGCCAGCACGCTGACCCGCCTCAACCCGCGCAGCACCCTGTTCGTCGTCGCCAGCAAGACCTTCACGACGCTGGAAACGATGGCCAATGCGCAAACTGCGCGCAACTGGATTGTCTCCGCGGCGGGCGACGAAGCGGCCATTGCCCGGCATTTCGTCGCCACCTCGACCAATCTGGCCGCCACCGCCGAGTTCGGCATTGCCCCGGAAAACGTCTTCGAATTCTGGGACTGGGTGGGCGGCCGTTTTTCGCTGTGGTCGGCCATCGGCCTGCCCATCGCGCTGGCCATCGGCTTCCGACATTTCGAGCAACTGCTGGCCGGGGCGCAGGCCATGGACGAGCATTTCTTCAGTGCGCCGCCCGACGCCAACCTGCCGCTGACGCTGGCCCTCATCGCGCTGTGGAACACCAATTTCCTCAACGCGCACAGCCACGGCGTTTTCCCCTACAGCCACTCGCTCGCCTTGCTGCCCTCGCACCTCCAGCAGCTTGAAATGGAAAGCAATGGCAAGCGCGCCAACCGCGACGGCCTGGCCGTCGATTACCCGACCAACCCGATTCTCTGGGGCGCCGCCGGGACCAATGGCCAGCACTCGTTTTTCCAGTTGCTGCACCAGGGCAGCGAACTGGTGGCCTGCGATTTCATCGCCCTGGGCAAATCGGACTTTCCGCTGCCTGGCCACCACAGCGGCCTGCTCGCCAACTGCCTGGCCCAATCGTCGGCACTAGCTTTCGGGCAGACCGTCGACGAAGCGCGGGCCGCCGGCATTCCCGAGCATCTGCTGGCCTTCCGCCGCTTTCCGGGAAACCAGCCGTCGTCCACGCTGATCCTGCCCGAGCTGACGCCTTTCACGCTGGGTCAGCTCGTTGCGCTCTACGAGCACAAGGTTTTCTGCCTCGGCGTGCTGTGGAATCTCAATTCCTTCGACCAGTGGGGCGTCGAACTCGGCAAGCAACTGGCCGGCAAGCTGGCCCCGTGCATTCGCGACGATGCGCCGACCGACGGGCTCGACCCGTCGACGCGCGGTCTGATCAATCATTTGCGCCGCTTCCGGAGCACTCCCCATGACTGAAGTCGTCATCATCGCCGCCGTCGCGAAGAATCGCGTGATCGGCAAGGACAACCAGCTGATCTGGAATATCCCCGAAGACATGGCCCACTTCAAGGCGCTGACCGCCGGCCACACGGTGATCATGGGGCGCAAGACCTGGGAATCGCTGCCGCCGCGCTTTCGCCCACTGCCCGGCCGACGCAACATCGTGATCAGCCGGCAGGCCGGTTACGCCGCGCCCGGCGCCGAATTGGCCGACTCGCTGGAAAATGCCGTGAAGCTGGCGTCGACCGCAGCCACGGTTTTCATCATCGGCGGCGAGCAGATCTACGCCCAGGCCATGGCGCTGGCCGATCGCCTCGAAATCACCGAAGTCGACCTCGAACCCGAGGGCGATGCATGGTTTCCCGAGATTGCTACGGTCAACTGGAAAAAAACGTCAAAAACCGAAGGTTCCGGCTACGCTTTCGTAACCTACCGAAAGCCGTAATTCATCGTCACGGCACCGCGGCCAGGCCGCCGTGCCGGACGATTCAGGCGTATCAGCGCACGCAATCGACGTAATAACGGCCGTCGGCGCCCTTGACCAGACCATGCACATCGGTCTCGAAACCGGGGAAGCGGGCGTTAAATTCGCGGGCAAATTTCAGGTAGTTGCAGATCGTCCGATTGAAACGCTCGCCCGGAATGAGCAGCGGGATGCCCGGCGGGTAAGGCGTCAGCAACACCGCCGTGACGCGCCCTTCCAGTTCGTCCACCGGCACCCGCTCGATGTCGCGGTGCGCCATCTTGGCGAAGGCATCGGCCGGACGCATGGCCGGCACCATGTCCGACAAATACATCTCGGTGGTCAGGCGGGCCACGTCGTTCTGCTTGTAAACGCTGTGGATCTGCGTACATAGGTCGCGCAGGCCGACGCGCTCGTAGCGCGGGTTCTTCTGGACGAACTCGGGCAGCACCTTCCACAGCGGATGGTTCTTGTCGTAATCGTCCTTGAACTGCTGCAGCGCCGTAACCAGCGTGTTCCAGCGGCCCTTGGTGATGCCGATGGTGAACATGATGAAGAAGCTGTACAGGCCGCACTTCTCGACGATAACGCCATGCTCGGCCAGGTATTTGGTGACGATGGCGGCCGGGATGCCGAATTCGTCGGCAAAGTCGCCATCGACATCGAGGCCCGGGGTGATGATGGTCGCCTTGATCGGGTCGAGCATGTTGAAGCCGTCGGCCAGATTGTTGAAGCCGTGCCAGCGCTCGCCGGGCTTAAGCATCCACGCTTCGCGCTCCTCGATACCTTCTTCGGACAGGTCGTCCGGCCCCCAGACCTTGAACCACCAGTCGGTGCCCCATTCCTGCTCGACCTTGCGCATGGCGCGGCGGAAATCAAGGGCTTCGGCAATCGACTCCTCGACCAGCGCCGTGCCGGCCGGCTCTTCCATCATCGCCGCGGCGACATCGCACGAGGCGATGATCGAGTACTGCGGCGAAGTCGAGGTGTGCATCAGATAGGCTTCGTTGAAGATGTCGCGGTCGAGCTTCTGGTTCTCGGCATCCTGCACGAGGATCTGCGACGCTTGGCTCAAACCAGCCAGCAGCTTGTGCGTCGATTGTGTCGAGAAAATCATCGACTCCTTGCAGCGCGGCCGGTCGGCGCCGATGGCATGGTAATCGCCGTAGAAATCGTGGAAGGCGGCGTGCGGCAGCCAGGCTTCGTCGAAGTGCAGGGTGTCGATCTTGCCGTCCAGTTCCTGCTTGATGTCCTCGACGTTGTAGAGAATGCCGTCGTAGGTCGACTGGGTGATGGTCAAAACGCGCGGCTTGGCGGTCTTGTCGGTAATGAACGGGTTGGCCGCGATCTTCTTCTGGATGTTCTCCCAGAGGAATTCCGATTTCGGAATCGGCCCGATGATGCCGAAATTGTTGCGCGTCGGCATCAGGAAGACGGGGATGGCGCCGGTCATCATGATGGCGTGCAGGATGGACTTGTGACAGTTGCGGTCGACGACGACGATGTCGCCCGGCGCCACCGTCGAGTGCCAGACGATCTTGTTCGAGGTCGAGGTGCCGTTGGTGACGAAATACAGGTGGTCGGAATTGAAGATGCGCGCCGCGTTGCGCTCGGAAGCGGCGACCGGGCCGGTGTGGTCAAGCAACTGGCCGAGTTCTTCGACCGCATTGCAGACGTCGGCGCGCAGCATGTTCTCGCCGAAGAACTGGTGAAACATCTGGCCGACCGGCGACTTCAGGAAGGCGACGCCACCGGAATGCCCAGGGCAATGCCACGAGTACGAACCGTCCGCAGCGTAGTGAACCAGCGCCCGGAAGAACGGCGGCGGCAGCGAATCGAGATAGGCGCGCGCTTCGCGCTTGACGTTGCGGGCGATGAACTCCGGCGTGTCCTCGAACATGTGGATGAAGCCGTGCAGTTCGCGCAGCACGTCGTTGGGAATGTGCCGCGAGGTGCGTGTTTCGCCATGCAGGAAGATGGGAATCTCGGCATTGCGGTTGCGGATTTCCTTGACGAAGGCGCGCAGCTCGGCCAGCGTCTCCTCCGGCTCCATGGCCAGCCCAGGCCTTCCTTTTCGATGGCTGCGGCCAGCGCCCGGATGCCGAGGCCGGAAGTATTCTCCGAACGAAAATCTTCGTCGATGATGATGACGGGAAAGTGGAAGCGCATGGTGAGTCCTTAAAATGCGGCGACCCGCCGCAGCGGGTCACAGAATAAGACGGTTTCGTTACGGTCTGACGTCAGATCTTGGGCAGGGTGACGCCTTCCTGCCCCTGGTATTTGCCGCCGCGGTCCTTGTACGAGGTTTCGCAAACCTCATCGGACTCGAAGAACAAGACCTGGGCACAGCCTTCGCCCGCGTAGATCTTGGCCGGCAGCGGCGTGGTATTGGAAAACTCCAGCGTCACGTGGCCTTCCCACTCCGGCTCGAAGGGCGTGACATTGACGATGATGCCGCAGCGGGCATAGGTGCTCTTGCCGAGGCAGACGGTCAAAACCGACCGCGGAATGCGGAAGTATTCCATCGTGCGGGCCAGCGCAAACGAGTTGGGCGGGATGATGCACACATCGGACTCGATTTCGACGAAAGACTTGGGATCGAAGTTCTTCGGATCGACCACGGTCGAGTTGATGTTGGTGAACACCTTGAATTCGCGGGCGCAGCGGATGTCGTAGCCGTAGCTCGAGGTACCGTAGGAAACGATCTTCTGGCCATTCACCTCGCGCACGAGGTCCGGCGAAAACGGCTCGATCATGCCGTGCTCTGCCGCCATGCGGCGTATCCATTTGTCTGATTTGATGGCCATTTTTCCCTGCTGCAGTGGACAAAAATAAAGGCGGGATTTTACCCGCCTTTATTGACCCCAATGTGCAAAAAATTAAGTGTTTTGCACGACGATATTGGGGAATTTCGAGCTCATGTCCTTGGCCTTCTCACCGATCTTGATCGCCACCCGCCGGGCGATGGCGCGATAGATCTCCGCCGTGCGCGAATCCGGGGCGCCAACCACGGTCGGCTTGCCGCCATCGGCCATCTCGCGAATGGCCAGTTCGAGCGGCAGGCTGCCGAGGAATTCGACCTTGTAGTCGGCACACATCTTCTCGCCGCCACCTTCGCCGAAGATGTGCTCTTCGTGACCGCACTGCGAGCAGATGTGAATGCTCATGTTCTCGACGATGCCGATGATCGGGATATTGACCTTCTCGAACATCTTCAGCCCCTTGCGGGCGTCGATCAGAGCGATGTCCTGCGGCGTCGTGACGATCACCGCACCGGTCACCGGCACCTTCTGGGCCAGCGAAAGCTGGATGTCGCCAGTGCCCGGCGGCATGTCGACGATCAGGTAGTCGATATCGTTCCAGTTGGTCTGGCCGAGCATCTGGTCAAGCGCCTGGGCGACCATCGGGCCGCGCCAGACCATCGGCGTCTCGACGTCGACCATGAAACCGATCGACATCGCCTGCACGCCATAGGCCTCCAGCGGCTCCATGCTCTGGCCGTCCTTCGACTCCGGTTGCTGGCCGGCCAGGCCGAGCATTTGCGGCTGCGACGGGCCATAGATGTCGGCATCGAGGATACCGACCCGGGCGCCTTCCTGGGCCAGCGCCAAGGCAAGGTTAACAGCCGTCGTGCTCTTGCCAACGCCGCCCTTGCCTGAAGCAACGGCGATGATGTTCTTGACCCCCGGCAACAGCTTGACGCCGAGTTGCACGGAGTGGGCGACGATCTTGCTGAAAACGTTGGCGGACACGTTGCCAACGCCGGGGATGGTGCGCACCGCAGCGATAACCTGCCGGCGAATGGCATCCAGCTGGGTTTTTGCCGGGTAGGCCAACTCGATGTCAAACGACACGTCGCCGCCATCGATTTTCACATTCTTGACCGCCTTGCCGGTGACGAAATCCTTGCCGGTATTGGCGTCGACCGCAGCAGATAGCGCAGCCTTGACTTGCTGTTCTGTAAGACTCATGGAAACTCCGGTTTTGGGGTGAGCAACGGGCAATACCCGAGTGATTTTGTCCAGTATACCCGAAACCGTTGACTGAAATCAGCCCTGCTGGACAGTATCCAGACGATAGCCCTGGCCATAAACGGACGACAGCATCAGCCCGCTCTCCCCGGACAGGCCTAGCTTCTTGCGCAAACGACTGGCATGCGTATCGACGGTACGCGTATCGACACCGGCATCGCGCGCCCAGACGCTGGTCAGCAGCTCATCGCGCGACAGCACCCGGCCGACGTTTTGCAGCAAAATGACGGCCAATTCGAATTCACGCTGGGTCAGGTCGACATCGAGGCCAGCCAGCCTGATACGCCGGCCTTCAAGATCGATTTCGATATTGCCGAACTTGACGGTGGTCGGACGCGCCTGGCGGCGGCGCAGCAGGGCATGGATCCGCGCCATGAACTCCATGTAGCGAATCGGCTTGGGGATGTAGTCGTCGGCGCCGAGGCGGAGGATGTCGGAAGCCGCTTCTTCGTCGGTGCGGCCCGTGCAGAAAACGACCGGGACATCCCAGCCGCACTTTTCGCGCACATGGCGGAGCACTTCGTCGCCGCCAATGTCGGGCAAACTCCAGTCAATGACAAAGAAATCGAAAGCGCGCGTCTTGAGCGCCTCAATGCAGGAATTCCCGTCAGCAAAGACCTCAACCTGATGCCCTTCGCTCTTCAAGAGCGCCTTGAGCACCTCAGATTGGCTTCTACTATCTTCGACGACCGCAAAAATCATAACCCCTCCCTTTTCGCCGCGATTCTGCTCCCTTCACCCGGCTTCGGCAATGACTGGCGGGTTGGGTTTTACCAACCTATCACAGTGGTTTACCTTCTGTAACAATTGCAGGCAAAACCCGGGCCGGGATTTGTGAATCGCCACCCTGCTTCCTCGCGGTAAAATCGCCCTTTACTTTTTCCAGCCTTGCCCATCCATGTCGCGCAAAATACTCGTCACCTCCGCCCTGCCCTACGCCAACGGCGCCATTCACCTTGGCCATCTGGTCGAATATATCCAGACCGACATCTGGGTGCGTTTCCAGAAAATGGCCTGCAACGAATGCTGGTACGTCTGCGCCGACGACACGCACGGCACGCCGATCATGCTCCGCGCCGAAAAGGAAGGCATCACGCCGGAAGCCCTGATCGCCCGCGTCCATGGCGAACATTCGCGCGACTTCGCCGGCTTCGGTGTCGGCTTCGACAATTTCTACAGCACCAACTCCGACGAAACCCGCGACTGCGCCAACGATATCTACCTCAAGCTGCGCGCTGCCGGCCTGATCGAGACACGGACCATCGAGCAGTACTACGACCCGGTCAAGCAACTCTTCCTGCCCGATCGCTTCATCAAGGGCGAATGCCCGAAGTGCGGCGCCAAAGACCAGTACGGCGACAACTGCGAGTCCTGTGGCGCAGCCTACGCACCGACCGACCTCAAGGAGCCGTATTCCGCCATTTCCGGTGCCAAGCCGGAACTGCGCAGCTCGGAGCATTACTTCTTCAAGCTCTCCGACCCGCGCTGCGAGTCCTTCCTGCGCCAATACACGAGCCGCGACAACGGCGTGCTGCAAAACGAAGCCGCCAACAAGATGCAGGAATGGCTGGGCGCCCCCGGCGAGAACAAGCTGACCGACTGGGATATTTCGCGCGACGCGCCCTATTTCGGCTTCGAAATCCCCGATGCCCCGGGCAAGTATTTCTACGTCTGGCTCGACGCGCCGATTGGCTACATGGGCTCGTTCAAGAATCTGTGCAGCCGTAACGGCCTCGACTTCAACGAGTACTTCAAGCCGGATTCAACGACCGAGCTCTACCACTTCATCGGCAAGGACATCCTCTATTTCCACGCGCTGTTCTGGCCGGCCGAACTGCAACACGCCGGCTACCGGACGCCGACCAAGATCTTCGCGCACGGTTTTCTTACGGTCGACGGCGCAAAAATGTCGAAATCGCGCGGCACCTTCATCACCGCCCAGAGCTATCTGGATACCGGCCTCAACCCGGAATGGCTGCGCTACTACTACGCCGCCAAGCTGTCGGCCAGCATGGAAGACATCGACCTCAACCTCGAGGATTTCGGTGCCCGCGTGAACTCCGACCTGGTCGGCAAGTACGTCAACATCGCCAGCCGCTCGGCCGGCTTCATCACCAAGCGTTTCAATGGCCAACTGGCCCCGGCCGCAGCCGATCTGCCGGCCATCAAGTCCATCCAGGAAGCCGCCGGCCGCGTTGCCGAACTCTACGAAGCCCGCGAATTCGGCAAGGCCATGCGCGAAATCATGGCGCTGACCGATGCCGCCAATCAGTACGTCGATAGTGTCAAGCCCTGGGAGCTGGCCAAGCAGGAAGGCAAGGAAGTCGAACTCCACGCCGCCTGCACCAACGCGCTCAATCTCTTCCGCCTGCTTACCGTGCTGCTCAAACCCATCCTGCCGGTGGTCGCCGGCAAGGTCGAGAAATTCCTCAACATTGCGCCGCTCAACTGGACCGATACACAAAGCCTGCTTGCCGCCGGCCACGGCATCAACGTCTACGAACACCTCATGACACGCGTCGATCCGAAGCTCATCGAAAAACTGATCGAGGCCAACAAGGAATCGCTGGCGCCGACGCAAGAGCAACAGTCGGCGCAACGCCACGCCGAGCATCAGCAGAACGAGGTGAAGGCCGAAAGCCCCTGGGAACCGTTCTGCAACATCGACGACTTCATGAAGGTCGACCTACGCATCGTCCGCATTGCCAACGCCGAACACGTCGAAGGCGCCGACAAGCTGGTGCGCCTGACACTCGATGTCGGCAACAACGAAACGCGCAATGTTTTCGCCGGCATCAAGGCGGCTTACGATCCGGCCCAGTTGATTGGACGACTGACCGTGATGGTGGCCAATCTGGCGCCGCGCAAAATGAAATTCGGGTTGTCCGAGGGGATGGTTCTGGCCGCGTCCGACACCGAGGGCAAAACCCCCGGGATTTTCCTTTTGTCGCCCGACTCAGGCGCGCAGCCCGGGATGCGAGTGAAATAAATCGATGCCGGCGGCAATGCTTGGCGCAGCAAGGTTTTCCCTGCTGCGCCGCAGCAAAATTGTGACAACACCTAAGGTTTCACTTTAACTTAGCCAGCCAATCTAGCTACACCGTTTAGGCTTTTGGAACTTCACCACCCCAATCTGGCAAATCTATCAGTCAAAAAGAAAAGTAGGGCACTGAAACGCCCCAACTCTGTGCATAAGTCAAGCCTCGACTTTCGCTTTGTCAAGACCTTTTGATAAATATCAATAAAGCAATCAGCCACCCACCAAACCCATGCTCAATCGATCCAATCGCCCACCCCGCCCGGAGCTGACCGGCCCGATATTTCTCTATGCGCTGGTCGACATGTTCGGCCTGGCTTGCGTTGCCATTGGCGCCAGCTGGTTTGCTGCCGGCAAGGGTGCGATTCTGGCCGATTTTCCGACGTCGACGGTCGAAGCCGTGGCGTGCACCGCCGGCGGCGTCGCCGTCATGCTCTGGGCAGTAGCGCGCATTCTGCGCGAACTGGCCAAGCAGGCGCCGAAGATGAAGGCCAGGTTTGACACCTACATCGGCGAACAGCACCCCGACAAGGCCGGCAAGATACCGGACTGAGGGCTGGTTCAGTCGGGCGTCTTGCCGCTTGGTTTCAACCAGGCCGGCAATTCGCGGTCACCGGCGTTGTCGATGATGTACTCGCGGACCAGGCGCCGAACGACCTGCGATGAGGTCAGATCCTTGGCGGCGCAAATCTCCTCGAAGATCTTCTTTTTTTGCGGATCGATCAGGATGGTCAACCGGGCAGTACGTTTCTCCATGATTCACTCTTGTTTGTTTCGTATCACATCATATTAACATACGATTAACATTGACGATTAACGCAGTGCTCATATAATGCTGCGCTTAGCCGACCTATAACCGCACGCAATTCGGCAAGGACGTCGCGGCGGGGATCACGGTTGGCGTACTGGCTCTGCCGCTCGCCATGGCCTTCGCCATTGCCTCCGGCTGCTCGCCGACGGCGGGCATCTGGACGGCCATCGTCGCCGGCCTGATCACCTCGGCACTGGGCGGTTCGCGGGTGCAGATCGGCGGCCCGACCGGCGCCTTCATCCCCATTGTGTACGGCATCGTCGCCATCCACGGCTTCGCCAACCTCATGGGGGCCACCATCCTGGCCGGCGTTTTCCTGCTCGCCATGGGCCTCGCCCGCATGGGGCAACTGATCCGCTTCATTCCGGTCACCGTTGTCATCGGCTTCACCAACGGTATCGCCGTCGTCATCTTCCTCGCCCAGATCAAGGATTTCTTCGGGCTGCGCATCGACAACCTGCCGGCGGAATTTTTCGAGCGCATCAAAATCCTCGCCGCCCACGCCCACACTGTCGATCTGCCCACCCTCGGTCTGGCCTCCGCCTGCTTTGCCTTCCTGCTCTCCTACAACCGGCTGGCCCAGCGCTTTGCCCTGCTCCGCCGGGCGCCGGGGCCGCTCGTCGTGCTGCTCGTCGGCACACTGGTCTCCTACCTGTTCAACCTGCCGGTGGAAACCATCGGCAGCCGCTTTGGCGGCATTCCGCAGGAACTACCCGGCTTCGGCCTGCCCGACCTGTCGATTCACGATTTCGGCAAGCTCATTTCGCCGGCCATCACCATCGCCCTGCTCGGCGCCATCGAGTCGCTGCTCTCGGCGCGCGTCGCCGACAGCCAGATCGACGACCGTCACGACCCCAACCAGGAACTAGTCGCCCAGGGCCTGGCCAACATCGCCGCCCCCTTGTTCGGCGGCTTCGCCGCAACCGGCGCCATCGCCCGGACCTCGACCAACGTCAAGTCGGGCGGCCGGACGCCGATCGCCGGCATGGTCCACGCCGCCGTGCTGCTCGGCATCGTGCTGATCGCTGCGCCGCTCGCTTCCTATGTGCCGCTCGCCGCGTTGTCGGCCATCGTCATGGTCGTCGCCATCAACATGGGCGAATGGCACGAGTTCCTCGAACTGCGCCGCTATTCCTACAACTACCGGGTCATCCTGCTCGCCACCTTCTTGGTGACGGTGCTGTTCGACCTGACCATCGCCGTCGAACTGGGCATGGTGCTGGCCAGCCTGTTCTTCATCTACCGCATGTCCGAGCTGACTAGGATCGATCGCCTGGCGCTCAACGAAGAAGCCCAGGAGCCGCAATTTCTCTACCCGGACGGGACGATGCGCGTCGCCGCCTGGCAACTGTTCGGCTCGCTGTTCTTTGGCGCGGTGAACAAGCTCGAAGAGCTGCTCGACCCGCGCGAAGGCCATCCGGAAGTCGTTATCCTCGACATGACGCGCCTCATCCAGCTCGACACCACCGGCCTGGAAGGCCTCGAAAACCTGCGCGACAAACTGTCGAAACGCGGCTGCACCCTGCTCGTCTGCGGTCTCAACTCGCAGCCCGGCTCGCTGCTCTATCGCTCGGGCTTCATCGACGACCTCGGCAACGACAACGTTGTAGCCGACCTCACGGAAGCCCTCAAGCGCGCCTATATCCTGCTGCCCAACCTCATGGGCGGCTTTGAAGAAGACTACTGAAAAGGAAACATCATGAGCGGCTTGCCGAACTGTCCGAAGTGCAAATCGGAATACACCTACGAAGACGGCACCAACTACGTCTGCCCGGAATGCGCCCATGAGTGGAGCAAGGACGCCGGCGAAAGCACCGAGCAGGCCCGCGTCTGGAAGGACGCCAATGGCAACGTGCTGCAGGACGGCGACTCGGTCACCGTCATCAAGGACCTCAAGATCAAGGGCTCGTCGTCGGTCGTCAAGGTCGGCACCAAGGTCAAGAACATCCGCCTGATCGACGGCGATCACGACATCGACTGCAAGATCGATGGCATCGGCGCCATGCAATTGAAGTCGGAATTCGTCAAAAAGGCCTGATTTTCAGATTGCTACGGTCAACCGGAAATTTTGGCCAAAATTGAAATCTTCCGGTTGACGCTTAGCGCCCCAACCCCGCCGCCCAGGCTTCGGCGGCCGGCCTGACGATTTCTATCCACGGCCCGGGGTTGATGCCAATGCCGACAATCATGACGATGAGCGCGACGAGCACGGCCCATTCGCGTGGCCGCAGATCGCTGGCGTTGGCCACCGCCGCCCGGCTGACCGGGCCGAAAAAGGCTTTCCGATAGAGCGACAAAAAGCCGCCGGCCGCGATGGCAAGGCCGAACAGGGCGGCCATGCCGGCGCCGGTGTGATGCTCCAAAGCCGAGATGATGAGCATGAATTCGCCGGGGAAGCTGCTTGTGCCCGGCATGCCGACGCCGGCTAGGCCGCAGATCATGAAGCCGGTGGCGAGCAGCGGCATGGTTTTGGCCGCGCCGCCCAGCGCGTTGACGTCGGTTGAGCCGGTACGCTGACGCAGAAACTCCAACAGCACGAACGCCCCGCCGGTTGCCACCGAGAAGCTGAGCAACAGCGACACCGCGCCCTGCGCCGCCTGCGCGGTGTAGGAAGCCAGACCGAGCACGGCCAGCCCGACGTGGCAGATGCTGGCGTAGGCCAGGCCGAGGCGCAGGTTGCTCTGGGCCAGCATGCCGACCGCGCCGTAGAGGATGGCGACGGTGCCCAGCCCGGCGAGCAGCCAGTGCAGGTCAAGCGCCGCCTGCGGGGCGAGCGGGATGGCGAAGCGGATCAGGCCGAAGGCACCGAGCTTGAGGCCGACGATCAGGGCCGTCAGCGAACCCGGCGCGGCCAGCGCGAACTGCGGCAGCCAGGTGTGGAGCGGGACGAGCGGCACCTTGACGCCGAAGCCGAGAAGGCAGAGCAGGAAAACGGCCGTTTGCGTCGCCCGCGGCAGCGGCGCGCCGAGCAGGACGGTCAGATCGAAGGTCAGCACCGGCTGGCTGGTGGCGAGGATGACGAAAGCGATGAGCAGCGGAATGCCGCCGGCCAGCATGATCAGGAAATAGCGCGCCGCGGCGTGGGCACTGCCGCCGGTGACGCCCCAGCGGCCGAGCAGGAAATAGAGCGGGACCAGCGTCAGTTCCCAGAAGACGAAGAACAGCGCCGTATCGAGGGCGCAGAAAATACCCAGCGTCGCCATCTCGAACAGCAGCAGCAGGCTGTAATGCAGGCGTGGCGCGTCGGGCACGGCGTTCCAGCTGGCGACCAGCGAGCCGAGGAAAAGCAGCGCCGTGGCTGGCAAAAAGAGCACCGAAATGCCGTCGACCGCGACCAGGTAGTGAATATTGAGGCTGGCGATCCACGTCACCCGTTCGAGTAGCTGAAAGCGCACTCCGGCCGGGTCGTAGGCGACCAGCGCCGCCGTGGCCAGGGCCAGCGTGACGAGCATGGTGAAGGCCACGATATGGCGCGTCGCCCGCGCCGGCAGCAGCCAGATCGCCGCGATGCCGACGAGCGGGCCAAAAATCAGCAGGGAGAGCAGCGGCAGGCTCATCGCACGAACCTCGCCGCGGCCGCCTGGCTGGCCGTTTCGGTCAGGTACAGCCAGGGTTCGGTGAAGAAGCCGATGGCCAGCATGGCGGCCAGCGCGATGCCGCAGACGACGTATTCCATCGGCAAGGTGCGGTCGACATCGTGGCCGCCGGCTTTGGCCTGCGACAGGAAGGCCCGCTGAAAAGCCCAGAGCAGGAAGCCGGCCGCCGCCACGTTGCCGAGGGCCGTCGCCACCGTCGGCAGGGCGCCGAATTTGTCGATGGAGGCTTCGAGGATGAGGTGGGCGGCATCGAAACCCGGCGTGCCGGGCATGCCGACGATGGCCAGGCCGAAGGTCAGGAAGGCGATGGCGAGGAAGGGAATGCGCTCGAACAGGCCGGAGAGTTCATGCAGCTCGGTGGTCCCGGTGCGCCTAAAAACAAAGCCGACGATGAACCACATGCCGGTCACCGCCAGCCCGAAGTTGGCGGCGAGCAGCATGGCGCCCTGGATGCCCGATTCGTGCAGGCTGAACAGGCCGATGACGAGCAGGCTGGTGTGGCTGACCACGGCAAAAGCCAGCAGGCGGCGCAGATTGCTCTGCTGGAAAGCCAGTGCCGCCGTGAAAAAGACGCCGGCCATGGCAAAGCCGACGACGTAGGGCTGCCAGGTTTCGACCGCCGCCGGGGTCAGCGGCAGGACGAACCGCATCATGCCGTAGATGCCGACCTTGACGCCGACCATGAGCGCCGGGGCGACGGCGATCAGGCCGTGCTGCGCCATGTTGGGCAGCCAGCCGTGCAGCGGGAAGAGCGGCGTGCGC
>PHCH01000115.1 GCA_002840785.1 Betaproteobacteria bacterium HGW-Betaproteobacteria-4
ATCATCGACGAGTTCAAGAAGGAAACCGGCGTCAACCTCAAGGCTGACGTGCTGGCCCTGCAGCGCCTGAAAGAAGCCGCTGAAAAGGCCAAGATCGAGCTGTCCTCCAGCCAGCAGACCGAAATCAACCTGCCTTACATCACCGCCGATGCCTCCGGTCCGAAGCACCTGGCGCTCAAGGTCACCCGCGCCAAGTTCGAATCGCTGGTCGAGGAACTCGTCGAGCGCACCGTCGCTCCCTGCCTGACCGCGCTCAAGGATGCCGGCTGCAAGATCGGCGACATCGACGACGTCATCCTCGTCGGCGGCCAGTCGCGCATGCCCAAGGTCCAGGACAAGGTCAAGGAAGTCTTCGGCAAGGAACCGCGCAAGGACGTCAATCCTGACGAAGCCGTCGCTGTCGGCGCTGCCATCCAGGGCGGCGTGCTGCAGGGCGAAGTCAAGGACGTGCTGCTCCTCGACGTGACCCCGCTCTCCCTCGGTATCGAAACCCTGGGCGGCATCATGACCAAGCTGATCAAGAAGAACACGACGATCCCGACCAAGGCTAGCCAAGTCTTCTCGACCGCCGACGACAACCAGGGCGCGGTGACCATCCACGTCCTCCAGGGCGAGCGCGAAGTCGCTGCCGGCAACAAGAGCCTCGGCCAGTTCAACCTGGAAGGCATCCCGCCGGCCCCGCGCGGCACGCCGCAGATCGAAGTCATTTTCGACATCGACGCCAACGGCATCATGCACGTGACGGCCAAGGACAAGGCCACCGGCAAGGAAAACAAGATCACCATCAAGGCCAACTCCGGTCTGAGTGAGGAAGAAATCCAGGCCATGGTCAAGGATGCCGAACTGCACGCCGAAGACGACAAGAAGGCGCACGAGCTGGCCGATGCCCGCAACCAGGCCGACGGCATGGTGCACATGGTCAAGAAGTCGCTGACCGAGTACGGCGACAAGCTCGACGCCGCTGAAAAGGAAGCCATCGAAGCCGCCATCAAGGATGTCGAGGACGTCCTGCGCGACGGCGACAAGGAAACCATCACCGCCAAGACCGAAGCCCTGTCGGCCGCCGCCCAGAAGCTCGGTGAAAAGATGTACGCCCAGCAACAGGCTGAAGGCGCTGCCGCCGGTGCGGCTGGCCAGCAGGCTGAAGGTGGTGAGAAGACCGTCGAAGGCGATGTCGTCGATGCCGAATTCACGGAAGTGAACAAGGACAAGAAAGCTTAAAACGGACGCTACCGCGCCGTTTTAAGTGGCCGGATCGAAGCGGACGCCCCGGCGCCGCTTGATCCGGCCTTTGCACAGCATCAGTCGGAATCAGCCATGTCAAAACGCGACTTTTACGAAATCCTCGGCGTCAACCGCGACGCCAGCGATGAAGAAATCAAGAAGGCCTACCGCAAGCTGGCCATGAAGCATCACCCCGACCGCAACCCGGATAATCCGGGGGCCGAGGAGAAATTCAAGGAAGCCAAGGAAGCCTACGAAATCCTGTCGGATGCCCAGAAACGCTCGGCCTACGACCAGTTCGGCCACGCCGGCATCGACCAGCAGGCCGGGATGGGTGGCGGCTTCGGTGGAGGCGCCGGTTTTTCCGATGCCTTCGGCGGCATTTTCGACGAGATTTTCGGCGGTCGCGGCGGCGGTGGCGGCGGTGGTCGCTCCAACATCTATCGCGGCGCCGACCTCCGCTACAACCTCGAAATCACGCTCGAGCAAGCCGCCCACGGTACGGAAACCAAGATTCGCATTCCGACCATGGAAGTCTGCGAGCCTTGCAACGGCTCCGGCGCCAAGCCCGGCACCCAGCCGAAGACCTGCCCGACCTGCGGCGGTTCCGGCCAAGTTCGCCTGCAGCAAGGCTTCTTCTCGATCCAGCAGACCTGCCACAAGTGCCACGGCACCGGCCGCTTCATCGCCGAGCCGTGCAAGTCCTGCGACGGCGCCGGCCGCATCAAGCAACACAAGACGCTGGCCGTCAAGATTCCGGCCGGGGTCGATGAAGGCGATCGCATTCGTCTGTCCGGCGAGGGCGAGCATGGCGTCAATGGCGGCCCGCCGGGCGACCTCTACGTGCAGATCCATCTCAAGCAACACGCCGTGTTCACCCGCGACCACAACGACCTGCATTGCGAGATGCCGATTTCCTTCACCGCCGCTGCCCTCGGCGGCGAAATCGAAATCCCCACGCTGGACGGCGCAGCCGCCATCAAGATTCCGGCCGAAACCCAGTCCGGACGGGTCTTCCGCCTGCGCGGCAAGGGCATCAAGGGGGTGCGCAGCCATACCCACGGCGACCTGATGTGCCACGTCGTCGTCGAAACGCCGGTCAACCTGACCGACCGCCAGAAGGAGTTGCTGCGCGAACTGGAAGAGTCCAGCCGCGACAACAGCGGCAAACACAATCCACGCTCCAAGTCGTGGATGGACAAGGTCAAGGACTTTTTCGCGGAGTAACTCCTTGGCTTTGCAGCGCAGGCTAACCTGCCTCGCAGGTTAAGGCGCGAAGCGCCGGCCGAAGCTACAAAGTTAAGGACTTCTTCGCCGAATAACGCCTGACTTCGCTCCACAGCCCCGGCCATCCCGAACCTTTCGGGACACCGGGGCTGTTTCATTTTTGGCCCTTTTTCCCGGTTGACCGTAGCATCGAACAAACTCCCGAAAGTACCGTCCGCCCCGTTCCCGGTAATCGCCCCCGACTGTTAGAATCATTCGACCAATCAAGGGGGAGAAAAACAATGCAGGTCTTCAAGCGACTGGCCGCCGCTGGCGCCATTGCCTTTTCCACGCTGTGCTGGGCCGAGCCCGGCGTCACCGAGACGACGATCACACTCGGCATGTCGGCCCCCTTCTCCGGCCCGAACGGCGCCTATGGCCAGGACATGCGGCAAATCATCACGACCTATTTCGAGCAGGTTAACAAGGCCGGCGGCGTCAATGGCCGCAAGCTCGAACTGGTCGCCCTCGACGACGGCTATGAAACCGAGCGCACCGTCGCCAACACCAGGACCCTGATCAAGGATAAAAATGCCTTCGCGCTGCTCGCCTACTACGGCTCCAGCCCGACGACCGAAGCCATGAACACCGTCTTCGGCCCGGCCAAGGTGCCACTCGTCGGCACCATTTCCGGCGCCGCCACCCTGCGCGAGGCGATAGCCGCCAACCCGAACGCCCGCTACATGTTCAACGTTCGCGCCAGCTACGCCGACGAGGCCGAAGTCATCGTCAACCAGATGCTGTCACTGGGCCTCAAGAATATCGCCGTCTTCTACCAGAACGACGGCTTCGGTAAATCCGGTCTGGACGGCGTCACCGCCGCGCTCAAAAAGAACAAACTCGCCCCCTCCGCCGTCGGCACCGTCGAGCGCAACTCGCTCGACGTCGGCAAGGCCGTCGAAACGATCGCCAAGGCAAACCCCCAGGCCGTTGTCATGGTCACGCTCTACAAGCCGACCGCCGCCTTCGTCAAAGCCATGAAAAAGGTCGGCCAGCACCCGATGCTCATGACCCTGTCGCCGGTCGGCGCCGAACTCCTGGTCCAGGAACTCGGCCCCGATTCACGCGGCATCGGCGTCTCGCAAGTCGTGCCCTATCCGTGGAACAACGTCGTACCCGTCGTCCGCGACTATCAAAAGGTCGCCGACAAGGGCAATTTCTCGTACTACGGCATGGAAGGCTACCTCATGGCCAGGACCATGATCGAAGGCCTCAAGCGCGCCGGCAGGGATCTGACCCGCAGCAAGCTGGTCGATTCGCTGGAAAGCATGAGCGGCACCGACCTCGGCGGCTACCGCGTCAACTACGGCCCGAGCACCCGACTCGGCTCGCGCTTCGTCGAACTGACCGTCATCGGGCAAGGCGGCAAGATCCTGAAGTAAGTCCTGGAGTTTGCCCCAAATGAAAACGGCCCGATTCAGGGCCGTTTTCATTTGGGGCGCCGCTCGAAGCAATCAGGCCCGGCGCCAGGTCGTCCCCTGCGGACTATCATCCAGCGCAATGCCCGCCGCCTTCAGTTCATCGCGAATACGATCCGACTCGGCAAAGTTCTTCGCCTTCTTGGCCGCCGCCCGGTCGGCGATCATCTGCTCGATAGCCGCCTCATCGAGGCCGCCAGCCGCTCCGCCACCCTGCAGGTAAGCCATCGGCTCGCGCTCAAGCAGGCCGATCACGGCGCCCAGCGCCTTGAGCAGACCGGACAGTTCGCCGCTCTTCTGGCGATTGGCCTCGGCGGCCAGTTCGAAGAGCACCGAAATGGCGCCATGCGAATCGAAATCCTCGTTCAGCGCGGCGGCAAAACGGGCCGCGAAATCGTTGTTCCAGTCGATGTCGACCGCCACCGCTGGCACGTCGCGCAAGGTGAAATACAGGCTGTCCAGACTGCGCTTGGCATCGTCGAGATGCGCATCGGAATAATTCAACGGGCTGCGGTAATGGGCGCGCAGGATGAAGAAGCGGACGACCTCGGCATCGAACTGTTCGAGCACGGTGCGGATCGTGAAAAAATTGCCCAGCGACTTCGACATCTTCTCGTTATCCACGCGGACAAAACCGTTGTGCATCCAGTAATTGACGAAGGAGCACTGGTGCGCCCCCTCGGACTGGGCGATCTCGTTTTCATGGTGCGGGAACTGCAAGTCCTGCCCGCCGCCGTGGATGTCGAAATGCTTGCCGAGCAGCTTCGAGCTCATCGCCGAACACTCGATGTGCCAACCCGGACGGCCTTCGCCCCACGGCGACTCCCAGGCCGGCTCACCGGGCTTGGCGTGTTTCCAGAGCACGAAATCAAGCGGATCCTGCTTGGCCGAGTCGACCTCGACACGCTCACCGGCCCGCAGATCGTCGAGTGACTTGCCCGACAGCTTGCCGTAGCCCTCGAACTTGCGCACGGCGTAATTGACGTCGCCATCGATTGCCTTGTAGGCGAGGCCTTTGGCTTCGAGCTGGCCGATCAAATCGAGCATTTCCGGCACGTAATCGGTCGCCCGCGGCTCGAAATCGGGACGCTGGACGCCCAGCGCATCGGCATCTTCGTGCATGAAGGCGATGAATCGGTTGGTCAGTTGCTGGATCGTCTCGCCGTTCTCGATGGCGCGCCTGATGATCTTGTCGTCGATGTCGGTAATGTTGCGGACGTAGGTCACGTCGTAACCGCTCGCCTTGAGCCAGCGATAAACCATGTCGAAGACAACCATGACCCGGGCATGGCCAAGATGGCAGAAATCATAAACAGTCATGCCGCAGACATACATGCGAACCTTGTTCGCTTCGATCGGGGTAAAAACCTGTTTTTCGCGCTTGAGAGAGTTGTAGATCTTGAGCATGCCGGGAGGAATCGGGGCTGGGCCGGCTAGCGAATCCCTATGGAATCACCGGCGTTTTTGGTAGAATCGACGGATTGTATAACCTCGAAAAGTATAGCATAGCGATGACCTCTATTTCCCTGCTCCAGCCCCGTTTTAAGCAGCTCAAGACGTTGCGTGCAATGGCAATTGGCCTGGCCATCGGCTTTGCCGTACCGGCATTTGCCGACAACCTCCCGGA
>PHCH01000116.1:0-5282 GCA_002840785.1 Betaproteobacteria bacterium HGW-Betaproteobacteria-4
TGACCGTTCTGGCGCTGGACTTTGTTCTAACCTCGTTCATGTTCCGGGGAGCCTGATGAATCGTACCGTTCTCGACCTGTGGGTCGGTTTTTTTGTGGCCATCGGCCTCGCTGCGCTGCTTTTTCTGTCGCTCAAGGTGGGGAACCTGTCGTCGTCACATTTGTCAGAATCATACGTTTTGAAGGCCAAGTTTGATAATATTGGCGGGCTCAAGGTGCGCGGTCCGGTCAAAAGTGCCGGCGTGGTGGTTGGGCGGATTGTTGATATCCAGTTCGATTCGGCGACCTACGAGGCGGTGGTCAGTATGACCATCGATGGTCGCTACCGCTTCCCGAAAGACACTTTTGCCTCGGTCAACACGGCGGGTCTGCTCGGTGAGCAGTACATCGGGTTCGACGCGGGGGGCGAGGAAAAAATGTTGTCGGCCGGTGATACGATTGCCAAGACGCAGTCGGCAATCGTTCTCGAAAAATTGATAAGCCAGTTTCTATTCAGCAAGGCAGCGGACGGACAGGACAAGAAATGACGGATTACTTTTGCGCATCGGGATTGCGTCGGGCCCACCGATTGGTTCTCGGGGCATTGGTCGCATTGGCCTGCTCCGGCGCCTGGGCCGACGAGAATCCAAGGGATCCCTTCGAGGGCTTCAATCGTTCGATGTTTGCTGTCAATGAGGTCATCGACAAATATGCCGCCAAGCCGGTTGCTCAGGTCTATGACAACGTGGCGCCCTTGCCGGTCAAGGCCAGTGCCGGCAATTTCTTCGGCAATGTCGGCGACCTGTGGGTTGGCGTCAACAGCGCGCTACAGGGCAAGTTCGGCGATGCCGGTGTCGATCTGGGCCGCCTGCTGATCAATTCGACGGTTGGTATCTTCGGCCTTTTCGACGTCGCCAGCGAATTGGGGCTCGAGCGGCATGACGAAGATTTCGGTCAGACCCTGGCCGTCTGGGGTGTGGATGGTGGCGGCTACCTGTTCTGGCCGGTGATTGGCCCGCGCAATGTGCGCGATACGGTTGGTTTTGCGGTTGGCACCTACGCTGATCCAGTGATGTATGTGCGCCCGGTTTCGGTGCGCAACAGCATGGCGGCGCTGCGTTTTGTCGACGTCCGGGCCAGTTTGTTGCCTTCTGACAAGGTTGTCGAGGAAGCTGCGCTCGACAAGTATGCTTATATTCGCGACGCTTATCTGCAGCGCCGCCGCAACCAGATTTTCGATGGCCGCCCGCCGCGGCTGGATGATTGATTCCTGACTCAAGAAATGATGAAAAAGCTAATTGCCCTGTTTTTTGCCGGATTCGTTGCTAGCGCCGCCTTTGCCCAGGAGGCGCCGGATGTACTCGTGAGGCGTGTCACTGATGACGTTCTGGAGATCATTCGCAAGGACAGGGATATTCAGAACGGCGATACGCACAAGGTGATCGATCTGGTCGACAAGAAGGTGCTGCCGCATTTCAACTTTACCCACATGACCGCGTTGGCGCTCGGCAAGGATTGGCGCAAGGCCACGCCGCAGCAGCAGCAGCAGCTGACGGTTGAATTCAAGACCTTGCTGGTGCGGACTTACGCTAACGCCTTGACCGGTTACAAGAATCAGCGAGTGGTCTACAAGCCGCTCAAGATGGCGCCGGCCGACACCGATGTCCTGGTTCGCACCGAGGTGCTGCAGCCCGGCAGCAAGCCCGTTCAGCTGGATTACAGCCTCGAAAAACTGGAGTCGGGCTGGAAGGTCTACGATGTGGTGGTGGCCGGCATCAGCCTGGTGACCAACTACCGCGACCAGTTTATGCAAGAAGTGCGCAACGGCGGTGTCGATGGCCTGATTGCTTCTGTCGCTGCCAAGAACAAGTCCCTGGAAGCGAATTCCAAGAAATGATCGAACGTGAAACGGGGCGCCTTGTCGTCAAGGTGCCGCTGGTGATGGCCAACGCGCGCGGCCTGCTCGAAGCAGGCCGTTCTGCTTTGCAGCCCGGCGAGCAGGTTTTCGATTTTTCGGAAGTGACCGAGGCCGACTCTTCGGCGCTCGCCGTGATGCTCGGTTGGCTGCGTGCAGCCACGCTCTCACGGTCAACCGTAAAATTTGCCCATATTCCAAATGGCGTTGTGTCGCTGGCTGAGTTGTACGGCGTGACCGAACTGCTGCCCCTCGCCTGAGGAGGCTTTCATGATTCCTGCCGTTTCCATCGTTGACGTCGTCAAGCATTTCGGCTCGCTGCAAGCGCTGGCCGGGGTGTCGCTGGATATTGAGCAGGGCGAGTTCTTCGGCCTGCTTGGCCCGAATGGCGCCGGCAAGACGACGCTGATTTCGTCACTGGCCGGGTTGATTCGTCCGGACTCGGGAACGATCAAGGTGATGGGCCACGACGTGATTCGTGATTTTCGCGAGGCCCGTCGTTTGCTCGGTGTTGTGCCCCAGGAACTGGTCTTCGACCCCTTCTTCAATGTCCGTGAAACGCTGCGTATCCAGTCCGGCTATTTCGGCATTCGCAAAAACGACGACTGGATCGACGAAATCCTTGAACACCTCGATCTGGCGAGCAAGGCCGACGTCAATATGCGCCGGTTATCCGGCGGCATGAAACGGCGCGTGCTGGTGGCGCAGGCTTTGGTGCACCGGCCGCCGGTGATCGTGCTGGACGAACCGACCGCTGGTGTCGACGTCGAGTTGCGCCAGGGGCTGTGGCAGTTCATTCGCCGCTTGAACGGCGAGGGACATACGATCATCCTGACTACGCATTACCTTGAAGAGGCCGAAGCCTTGTGCAACCGCATCGCGCTCATGAAGCAAGGTCGGGTCATCGCACTGGATACGACGGCCAACCTCATGGCGGCGCATCCGGGCGCTTCTCTGGAGCAGGTTTTTGTGCGGACGATGCAGCAATGATCGGCTTCCTGACCTTGTTCGAAAAAGAGTTCCTGCGTTTCTGGAAAGTCAGTTTCCAGACGGTGGCCGCGCCGGTGCTGACCGCCTTGCTCTATCTGCTGATTTTTGGCCACGTGCTCGATGAGCATGTGCAGGTCCATGGGGTGCGCTACATCAGCTTCCTGGTGCCCGGCCTGGTCATGATGCAGGTGTTGCAAAACGCCTTCGCCAATTCTTCGTCGAGTCTGATCCAGGCCAAGATTACCGGCTCCATCGTTTTTGTCCTGTTGCCGCCGATTCCCTATGGCGCCTTCTTTCTGGCCTATGTGCTGGCAGCGGTGGCGCGTGGCTTGCTGGTTGGCGTCGGTGTCTTGCTGGCAACCGTGTGGTTTGCCGAGTTGAAGGTCGTCGCACCTTGGTGGACGCTGGTCTTTGCGTTGTTTGGCGGCGGTTTGTTCGCGGCGCTTGGCATGATCGCCGGCATCTGGTCCGAGAAGTTCGATCAGCTGGCGGCCTTCCAGAATTTCCTGATCATGCCGCTGACCATGCTGTCCGGCGTTTTCTACTCGATTTACACACTCCCCACATTCTGGCAGGGGCTGTCGCATTACAATCCCGTCTTTTACATGATCGATGGCTTCCGTTATGGCTTTTTTGGTGTCTCCGACGTGGCGCCGGAAACCAGTCTGGCCGTCGTCGTTGCCTGCTTTGCGGCCGTGTCCATGCTGACCCTGCGCCTGCTTAAGCGTGGCTGGAAGCTTAGAGGCTGAACATGATGCATCCTGAACAAATCAAGCAACTCATTCTCGCCGGCATGGCCTGCGAACACCTTGAACTCGATGGCGACGGCCAGCATTTTCAGGCGACCGTGGTGAGCAACGAGTTTGCCGGCAAGAGTCGCGTGCAGCGCCAGCAGCATGTGAACAAGATACTGAAGGAAAAATTCGACTCGGGTGAGTTGCATGCCCTTTCCTTCAAAACATTGACCCCGGAAGAATGGAGCGCGCAGCGTGGATAAGTTGTTGATTGAGGGAGGCCGGGTCCTCTCCGGCGAAGTGGCGATGTCGGGTGCCAAGAATGCCGCTTTGCCGATTCTGTGCGCCTCGCTGCTCACCGCCGACCCGTTGCATCTGACCAATGTGCCGCATCTCAACGACATTTCGACGATGCTGCGCCTGCTCGGCGACATGGGCGTCGGCGTGACGATGGATGGCGTCGATGGCATGGAACTCGACGGCGGCGGCCTGAACAATGCGGTGGCCTCATACGAGATGGTCAAGACCATGCGTGCCTCGATTCTCGTCCTCGGCCCGCTCGTTGCCCGCTGCGGCGAAGCGCGTGTCTCGCTGCCCGGCGGCTGCGCCATCGGCGCCCGGCCGGTTGATCAGCACATCAAGGGGCTGCAGGCCATGGGCGCTGAGGTCAAGGTCGAGCAGGGCTACGTCCATGCCAAGGCAAGCCGTCTCAAGGGTGCCCGGATCTGCACCGACATGGTCACCGTGACCGGGACCGAAAACCTCATGATGGCGGCCTGTCTGGCCGATGGCGAGACGATCATCGAAAACGCCGCTCGCGAGCCGGAAGTGGTCGATCTGGCCAACTGCCTGGTGTCGATGGGGGCTCGTATTTCCGGTGCCGGCACCGACGTCATTCGTATCCAGGGCGTCGAAAAACTGCACGGCGCAACGCATGCCATCATGCCAGACCGCATCGAAACCGGCACCTATCTGTGTGCTGCTGCGGCTACTGGCGGAGATATTCGCCTGCTCAAGACCTCGGCGGCCTATCTCGACACCGTGGTCGACAAACTCATGGACGCGGGCTGCGAAATCACCGTCGAACGCGATGCCATTCGCCTCGTTGCGCCGCAGCGCCTCAAGGCTGTCAGCCTGCGCACGGCGCCGTACCCGGCTTTCCCGACTGATATGCAGGCGCAGTTCATGGCCATCAACTGCATTGCCGACGGCGTGGCGACGATACGCGAGACTATTTTCGAAAATAGATTCATGCACGTGAATGAACTGATGCGTCTCGGTGCCAACATCCAGATCGAAGGCAACAATGCCATCGTCCGTGGTGTCGAGCGTCTCGAGGGTGCCACGGTCATGGCCACCGATCTGCGCGCCTCGGCGTCGCTGGTCATCGCTGGCCTTGTCGCCCAGGGCGAAACGGTGATCGACCGGATCTACCATCTCGATCGCGGCTATGAACGCATCGAAGAGAAACTCGCCAAACTGGGCGCTTCCGTTCGGCGCGTTCGCTAAGCGAACATTGCTGCGCTGATCAAATTTGCCTTTTTCTCCGGTTGACCGTAGAAAAAGGCAAAAAAAGCTTGGCGTATTCCAAATGCTGGCCCATACTCCGAGCCTCGGGATTTCCAGGCAGTGTTTTGTTCCTGCGCCGTACCACGGTTTGTCAGC
>PHCH01000116.1:5302-22619 GCA_002840785.1 Betaproteobacteria bacterium HGW-Betaproteobacteria-4
CTCAAAGAAAGCCCGGCTTGCCGGGCTTTTTGCTTTTGTGGCCGGCCGTTTTGCGGCTTTGCGGTAAAATCATTCTTTTGCCACGAGAAAAACCGTGACCGGCATCACCATTGCACTCTCCAAGGGCCGTATTTTCGACGAAACCCTGCCGCTACTTGCCGCCGCCGGCATCGTGCCGAGCGAAAACCCGGAAACTTCCCGCAAGCTGATTATCGATACGAACAAGCCGGATGTGCGCGTCGTCATCGTTCGCGCTTCCGACGTGCCGACCTATGTCCAGTACGGTGCGGCCGATATCGGCGTGGCCGGCAAGGACATCCTCATCGAGCATGGCGGCGACGGGCTCTACTCGCCGCTTGATCTGAAAATCGCCAAGTGCCGGATGATGGTTGCCGTGCGCGAGGGTTTCGACTATGCCAGCGCGGTGCGCCAGGGCAATCGCCTCAAGGTCGCTTCCAAATACACCAAGATTGCGCGCGAACATTTCGCCGGCAAGGGTGTTCATATCGATCTGATCAAGCTCTACGGCTCGATGGAACTGGCGCCGCTGGCCGGGCTGGCCGACGCGATTGTCGACATCGTGTCGACGGGCGGTACGCTGAAGGCCAACAAGCTGGTGGCTGTCGAGCACATCGTGGACATCTCCTCGCGCCTGGTCGTCAACCAGGCTTCGCTCAAGGTCAAGCGCGAAACCTTGCAACCGATCATCGACGCCTTCGCGCAGGCGGTGGAGAAATAAATGGTCGCGATCAAACGGCTTGCTACGGTCGACACCGATTTCAAGGCAAAAATGGATGCGCAGCTGGCTTTCGAAGCGGCGCAGGATGAGGGCATCGAACGCACCGTCATCGGCATCCTGGCCGATGTGAAGGCGCGCGGCGATGCGGCCGTCGTCGAGTACAGCAACAAGTTCGACCGGCTGTCGGTCGGCGGCATGGCCGATCTGGAGTTGTCGAAGGCCGAGATGCAGAAGGCGCTCGATGGTCTGCCGGCCGAGCAGCGTCAGGCGCTCGAAGCGGCGGCCCAGCGCGTTCGTGTCTATCACCAGAAGCAGCGGCTGGACGGGTGGTCCTACACCGAGGCCGATGGCACTATGCTCGGCCAGATGATCACGCCGCTCGACCGCGTCGGCCTCTACGTGCCGGGCGGCAAGGCGGCCTATCCGTCTTCTGTGCTGATGAACGCGATTCCGGCCAAGGTGGCCGGCGTCAAGGAATTGATCATGGTCGTCCCGACGCCGGGCGGCGAGCGTAACCAGCTGGTGTTGGCGGCGGCCTGTCTGGCCGGCGTTGACCGCGTGTTCACCATCGGCGGTGCGCAGGCGGTTGGCGCGCTGGCTTACGGCACGGCGAGCATTCCGCAGGTGGACAAGATCGTCGGTCCGGGGAATGCCTATGTTGCCTGCGCCAAGCGCCGGGTATTCGGCATCGTCGGCATTGACATGATTGCCGGTCCTTCCGAAATCCTGGTCGTGGCGGATGGCTCCGGCAATCCGGACTGGGTGGCGATGGATTTGTTCTCGCAGGCCGAGCACGACGAACTGGCACAGTCGATCCTGATCTGTACCGATGCGGGCTATATCGAAAAGGTTCAGGCGAGCATCGAAAAGCTGCTGCCGACCATGCCGCGCCGTGAAGTGATCGAAACTTCGCTGACCAATCGCGGTGCATTCATCCTGGTACGCGACCTCGAGGAAGCGATCGCCATTGCCAATCGCGTTGCGCCGGAACACCTCGAGTTGTCGCTTGCTGATCCCGATCCGTGGGTCAGCAAGATTCACCACGCCGGTGCCATCTTCATCGGTCACTACACGTCGGAATCGCTCGGTGATTATTGTGCCGGCCCGAACCACGTGTTGCCGACTTCCGGCAGCGCGCGCTTCTCGTCGCCGCTTGGTGTCTATGATTTCCAGAAGCGGACCAGCCTGATCAAGGTATCGCAGGCCGGGGCGCAGACGCTGGGCCGTATCGCTTCGACGCTGGCGCACGGCGAAGGCCTGCCGGCGCACGCCAAGTCGGCTGAATTCCGACTCGAAAATTGAGCGAAATTTCCGGTTGACCGTGGAAGGTACGCAACTGCGCACTGAATCGCCAAGCCGCCCGGACCTCCGGGCGCTTTTTTTGGGGTTTTCTTCCGTCGGACTGTCCGGCTTTGGTGGTGTCCTGCCTTTTGCCCGGCGCATGCTGGTCGAAGAGCGCCAATGGATGACGGCCGAGGAGTTCAACGCCCAACTCGGCCTTTGTCAGTTTTTGCCCGGGCCGAACGTGGTCAATCTGGCGGTCGTCGTCGGCAAGCGCTATTGCGGCCTAGCCGGCGCCATCGTCGCGCCGGTCGGCCTGCTCGCCGGGCCTTTCGCCATCGTCCTGCTCCTGGCGTTGCTCTATGACCGCTACGGCAGCCTGCCGCTGGTCCAAGGCATGCTGCGCGGCATCGCCGCCGTCGGTTGCGGCCTGCTCTTCGCCATGGCCTGGCGCATGGGTTCGGCGATCAAGGACAAGCCGTTTTTCCTGCCCTTCACGGCGCTGACCGTTGCCGCCATTGCCGGCCTGCGCTTGCCGATGCCCATTGTCATGGTCGCCGGACTGGTCTTGTCCGGCGGCGTCGCGTACTGGCGGCTGGGGCGCAAATGATCGTCGTCGAACTCTTCCTCGAATTCGCGCTGCTCTCTTTCGTCGCTTTCGGTGGCGCGACGGCGCTGCTGCCGGAAATGCATCGCGTTGTCGTCGAAAACCACCACTGGCTGGATGATCAGACCTTTACGCATCTCTACGCCATCGCCCAGGCGGCGCCCGGGCCGAACGTGCTGGTGGTGACGCTGATTGGCTGGGAGATCGGCGGACTGCTCGGCGCGCTGGCCTCGACGGTGGCCATGTGTCTGCCGATGAGCGTGCTGATTTATTTGCTGATTGACCGTTGGGAAAGTTTTGCCGGCAAGCGCTGGCAAAAAGCGGTGAGCATCGGCGTGGCGCCGTTGGCGGTCGGGTTGATTTTTTCCGGGGCGACGTTGATCGCGCAGGCGGCGGCTTTCGGCTGGGCGACCTGGCTGCTGGTGGCGGCGACCGTGGTGGCCAACCTGCGGACCAAGCTGCATCCGCTGTGGTTTATCGGCGTTGGCGCCGGGCTGGGTTTGCTCGGCTGGGTCTAGCCGCGTTTATCGCGCTGCAGGGTGCGCAGTTCATCGAACAGGTTGGCCAGGCGGTGCGATGCGTCGGATAGCTCGGGCAGCATGAGGTCGGCATCTTCCGCCATGCCGTTGCCGCTCAATTCCTGAATCTCGCCGGCCAGGGCGTGAAAGCGGGTGTGCGCCTTGATCAGCGCCTGAAATTGCGGCAGCGCCCGCGAGGCGTCGTCGGCGGCGGCGATGGCGTAGCCGAACATGCAGCCTTGATGGTCGGACAGCGGCATGTCGGCATAGCTGCCGCGGGCGAAGGCGTTCATGAACTGCCGGCGCCAGGTGTTGTGCAGGCGGATGGCTTCGTCGAAATCGATACCTTGCATCGGGTTGCCCCTTCCTAAGCCAGAAAGTCTTGCAGCGTTTGCGTCAGCGCCTGGCATTCGGCGTTGGTACCGACCGTGATGCGCAAGAACTGGTCGATGCGCGGCAGCTTGAAGTGGCGGACGATGATGCTTTTGTCGCGCAGGGCCTTGGCCAGTTCGGCCGCGTCGCGCTGCGGGTGGCGGGCGAAGATGAAGTTGGCAGCCGAGGGCAGGACCTCGAAACCGAGGCCGCGCAGGTCGGCGGTCAGCGTGTCACGCGTGGCGATGACGGCGCAGCAGCATTGCTCGAAATACGCCTCGTCTTCCATGGCGGCGACGGCGCCGACGATGGCCAGGCGGTCCAGCGGATAGGAATTGAAGCTGTTCTTGACGCGCTCCAGCGCTTCGATCAGTGCCGGATGGCCGACCGCGAAGCCGACGCGCAGGCCGGCCAGCGAACGCGATTTGGACAGCGTGTGGATGACCAGCAGGTTGTCGTAGCGCGCGACGAGCGGAATCGCCGTCTCGCCGCCGAAATCGACATAGGCTTCATCGACCACGACGACGACATCCGGATTGGCCTTGAGGATCTGCTCGATGGCGGCCAGCCCGAGCAGGCGGCCGGTCGGCGCATTCGGGTTGGGAAAGATGATGCCACCGATTTCATTTTTGGCCGTTTTTTCCGGTTGACCGTAGTAATTGGCCGGATTGATCGAAAAGTCGTCGGCCAGCGGCACGGTGCGGTAATCGATGCCGTACAGGCCGCAATACACCGGGTAGAAACTGTAGGTGATATCCGGGAACTGGATCGGCGCCTCGTGCTTGAGCAGCGCCATGAAAACGTGAGCCAGCACTTCGTCCGAGCCGTTGCCGATGAAGACCTGTTGCGCTGTCACGGCGTGCCGTCTGGCGATGGCCGCCTTGAGCAGATCGGCGTTCGGGTCCGGGTAGAGGCGCAGGCGCGCCGCGTCGTCACCAAGCTCGGCCTGGATCGCCGCCAGCACCTTGGGCGAGGGCGGAAACGGGTTCTCGTTGGTGTTGAGCTTGATCAGCTTGGCGATCTTGGGCTGCTCGCCCGGGACGTAGGGGGTGAGGTCGCGGACGACCTGGCTCCAGAAGCGACTCATGGGGTTTTCACGGAAGGCGTAAAAGTAGGCCGAAATGGTATCATGGCCCTCCGATAAAAGCCTTTTGCAGCCTTCAACCATGCGGCAAGCCGAAATTACTCGCAAGGCCTGATCGACCTCGATATCGAGGCTGTAGGCGACCTGCATATCGATGCCCATCACACGGTCGAAGACATCGGCATCACCTTCGGTCAGGCGCTGGCCAAGGCCTGGGGCGACAAGAAGGGCCTGACCCGTTACGGCCACAGCTACGTACCGCTTGATGAAGCGCTGTCGCGTGTTGTCATCGACCTCTCAGGTCGTCCGGGGCTGGAACTCAACGTCGAGTTTTCGCGTGCGGTTATCGGGCAGTTCGATGTCGACCTGGTCAGCGAATTCTTCCACGGCCTGGTCAACCACGCCGGCGTGACGCTGCACATCGACAACCTGCGCGGAAAGAATGCTCACCACCAGGCCGAAACCATCTTCAAGGCCTTCGGCCGCGCGCTGCGCATGGCGGTGACGCCCGATCCGCGCATGGCCGGCGCCATGCCGTCGACGAAGGGTTCGCTGTGAGCGCTGGCAGCAAGGCTGGCGGCGCCATCGCCGTCATCGACTACGGCATGGGCAACCTGCGTTCCGTGTCGAAGGCGCTTGAGCATGTCGCCGGCGGCAAGACCGTGGTCGTCACGGCCGATCCGGCTGTCGTCGCCGCATCCGAGCGCGTTGTCTTTCCCGGCCAGGGTGCCATGCCCGACTGCATGAACGAGCTCGATGCCCGCGGCCTGCGCGCCGCGGTGCTGGCAGCGGCCAAGGACAAACCTTTCCTCGGTATCTGCGTCGGCGAGCAAATGCTCTTCGAGCACAGCGACGAAGGCGACGTCCCGGCCCTCGGCGTATTCCCCGGCAACGTCAAACGGTTCCCGGATGAAAAGATGTATCTGCCGACTGGCGAGCGCCTCAAAGTCCCGCACATGGGCTGGAACGAGGTGCGCCAGAAACCGCACGCGCTGTGGAATGGCATCGCCGACGGATCGCGCTTCTATTTCGTGCATAGCTATTTTGTCGAACCGGCCGATCCGGCGCTGGTGACGGGGAGTTGCGAATATGGCGTCCCCTTTACCTGTGCGGTGGGGCGGGATAATATCTTCGCGGTTCAGTTCCACCCCGAGAAAAGTGCTCGTGACGGCCTGCAACTCCTGAAAAACTTCGTCCCTGATTCGCATCTGTCGAATTTAATCTCCTAGAATCCCATGCTGATTATTCCCGCGATTGATCTCAAGGACGGCCAATGCGTCCGTCTCAAGCAGGGCCTGATGGAACAGGCCACTGTTTTTTCCGATAGCCCGGCCGAACAGGCGCGTCACTGGCTAGCCCAAGGCGCCCGTCGCCTGCATCTGGTCGACCTGAATGGTGCCTTTGCCGGCAAGCCCAAAAATGCGGCGGCGATCAAGGCCATCCTGGCCGAAGTCGGCGACCAGATTCCGGTCCAGCTCGGTGGCGGCATTCGCGATCTCGATACCATCGAAGCCTGCATCGACGGCGGTTTGTCCTACGTCATCATCGGCACGGCGGCGGTCAAGAACCCCGGCTTCCTGCACGATGCCTGCGTCGCCTTCCCCGGCCACATCATCGTCGGCCTCGATGCCAAGGATGGCAAGGTGGCGACCGATGGCTGGTCCAAGCTGACCGGCCACGATGTCGTCGATCTGGCCAAGAAATACGAAGACTACGGCGTCGAGTCGATCATCTACACCGACATCGGTCGGGACGGCATGCTCTCCGGACTGAATATCGAAGCCACGGTGCGTCTGGCCCAGGCCCTGACCATTCCGGTCATCGCTTCCGGCGGTCTGACCGGCTTTGACGACATTCGCGCCCTATGTGCCGTCGAAGGTGAAGGTGTCGTCGGCACCATTGCCGGCCGCGCTGTTTACGACGGCTCCCTCGACTTCAAGGCGGCGCAGGAACTCGCTGATCAGTTGGGCGCCTGATGCTCGCCAAACGCATCATCCCTTGCCTTGACGTCACGGCTGGCCGCGTCGTCAAGGGCACCAATTTTGTCGGCCTGCGCGATGCCGGCGATCCGATCGAGATCGCCCGCCGCTACAACGAGCAGGGCGCCGACGAAGTCACTTTCCTCGACATCACGGCGTCCAGCGACCAGCGCGACATCATCCTGCACATCGTCGAAGCCTGCGCCGAGCAGGTTTTCATTCCGCTGACCGTCGGTGGCGGCGTGCGCAAGGTTGAGGATGTGCGTCGTCTGCTCAACGCCGGTGCCGACAAGGTGTCGATGAACACGGCGGCAGTGCAGAATCCCGATCTCGTTTTCGACGCCTCGAGCAAGGTTGGTTCGCAGTGCATCGTCGTCGCCATCGACGCCAAACAGGTTGCACCCGGCCAGTGGCACGTTTTCACGCACGGCGGCCGTAACGACACCGGCCTCGATACCATCGAATGGGCCAAAAAAGTCGCGGCGCTGGGGGCTGGCGAAATCCTGCTGACCAGCATGGACCGCGACGGTACCAAGAATGGTTTCGACCTGGCGCTGACCCGTGCCGTGTCGGATGCAGTGAGTATTCCGGTCATCGCCTCGGGCGGCGTCGGCAACCTGCAGCATCTGGCCGATGGTGTCAGCGAAGGACGTGCCGATGCCGTGCTCGCCGCCTCCATCTTCCATTTCGGCGAATACACCGTGCGTCAGGCCAAGGAATACATGGCGGCACGTGGCATCGAAGTGCGACTCTGACGGTCAACCGGAAAAAACGCCCAAAATCGAAATGGCTGATCTCGATAACTCCCTGAACTGGCTGGAAGCGTTGAAGTGGGACGCCGACGGCATGATCCCGGCCATCGCCCAGGATGAGAATGGGCGCGTCGTGATGTTCGCCTGGATGAACCGCGAGTCGCTGCAGGAAACGCTGCAGTGCGGCAACGCGGTATACTGGTCGCGTTCGAGAAAACGTCTTTGGCGCAAGGGCGAGGAGTCCGGACATTTCCAGAAAATCCGCTCCATTCGCACCGATTGCGATGGCGATGTGTTACTGCTGGGCATTGAACAAGTCGGCGGCATTGCCTGTCATACCGGCCGCGAAAGCTGTTTTTTCAATGAATTGAACGGGGACCGCTGGGTTCCCGCAGATCCGGTTCTGAAAGACCCGAAGGAAATCTACAAATGAGCACCCATGACATGCTGCACCGTCTCTCCGAGACGCTGGCTTCCCGTCGCCATGCCGATCCGGAAAAGTCCTACACCGCGAAGCTCTTTTCGGAAGGTCCTGATTCAATTCTGAAAAAAATTGGCGAAGAGTGCGCCGAACTGATCATGGCCGCCAAGGATGGCAAGAAGCTGAACATCGTTTGGGAGTCAACCGATGTCATCTACCATGTGATGGTCCTGCTCGCCTTCTACGGCCTGAGCATCGAGGACGTGTCGCAGGAAATGCGGCGGCGTGAGGGTATTTCCGGGATTGACGAAAAGGCGGCGCGGGGGGCAAAGTGAGCGACTGCATTTTCTGCAAGATCGTTGACGGCAAGATTCCGGCAGCCAAGGTCTACGAGGACGAGGACATTCTCGCCTTCAAGGACATCAATCCGGCTCGCCCGGTGCATGTGCTGGTCATTCCGAAGAAGCACATCACCTCGCTGGCCACTGCCGCCGTTGAAGATGCGCCGATACTCGGCGCGATGCTGGCCAAGGCCAACGAAATTGCAGTGGCGCAAGGCAGCCCGGACGGTTTCCGGGTGATTATCAATACAGGACGTGTGGGGCAGCAGGAAGTGCCGCACCTGCACGCGCATATCGTGGGCGGACCTGACCCGGTCGGCCCCATGCTCAAACGCATCTAGGAGACACATCATGGGCAGTTTTTCCATTTGGCACTGGCTGATCGTTCTGGTCATCGTCTTGCTCGTTTTCGGTACCAAGAAATTGCGCAATGTCGGGCAGGATCTGGGTGGCGCGGTCAAGGGCTTTAAGGATGGCATGAAGGAAGCCACGGCTACCGACAAGCCGGCCGATGCGGCGCAACCAACCCAGCAGGTCGGCGGCCAGACCATCGACGTCGAAGTCAAGGAAAAGACGAAAGGCTAGTCGCGAGTCGCTAGTCATTAGTTTTTAGCTAAAGACTAGTAACTGGCAGCTAACTACTAACAACTATGTTCGATATCGGCTTTTCCGAATTGATGTTGATCGGCATTGTGGCGCTGATCGTCATCGGCCCCGAGCGCCTGCCCAAAGTGGCTCGCACGCTCGGGCACCTGCTCGGCCGCGCGCAGCGTTATGTCAATGATGTGAAGTCCGACATCAGTCGCGAAGTGCAGCTCGACGAGTTGAAGAAACTGCAATCCCAGGTCACCGATTCGGCCCGCGAGCTGGAAAGCTCGGTGCGCGCCGAATATGAATCGGCGCGCAGCGCGATCGAGGTGCCGGTTCAGGCGGCAGCGGCCGATCTGCAGTCGACGACTGCCCAGCTGTCGGAAACCCTGTCTACCGCTGAAACCTCGGGCAAGCCGGCGGCATGAGCGAAGCCCACGAAGATTCTTTTATCTCGCATCTGATCGAGTTGCGGGATCGCCTGATCCGCAGCCTGATTGCCATTGCGGTCGTCCTTGGCGTTCTCTGTCTCTATCCGGGACCCGGCGAAATCTACGACATCCTGGCGGCGCCGCTGACCAAGGCCTTGCCGGAAGGCACCAAGATGGTCGCCATCGGCGTCATCACGCCGTTCATGGTGCCGCTCAAGGTTACGGCCATGGTCGCTTTCGTGCTGGCTCTGCCGTTCATTCTTTATCAGGTGTGGTCTTTCGTGGCGCCGGGTTTGTACGCCCACGAAAAACGTCTGGGCATCCCGCTGATCGTTTCCAGCACCTTGCTGTTTGTGTCGGGCATGGCCTTCTGCTACTTCTTCGTGTTCGGGCAGGTGTTCAGTTTCATTGCCAGTTTCGCGCCCAAGAGCATCACGCCGGCGCCTGACATCGAGGCCTATCTGTCTTTTGTGATGACCATGTTCCTCGCCTTCGGCATCGCTTTCGAGGTGCCGGTGGCGCTCGTCATGCTGGTCAAACTGGGCGTGGTGACGGTTGAAAAGCTCAAGGAATGGCGTTCCTACTTCATTGTTGGCGCCTTCGTCGTGGCCGCCGTGGTGACGCCGCCGGATGTCGTTTCCCAGCTTTCGCTGGCGATCCCGATGTGCCTGCTCTACGAACTGGGCATCGTGGCCTCACGGCTGGTGTCGCGTCCGGCGAGTGCTACGGTCGACCCGGAAAAAGCGGCAAAAATGGAATCCGAAATGGACAAAGCGGAAGAAGAGTTCCGCAACCTGTCCAAGGACTGATCAGGCCTTCTTCACCGGGCCCGGTCGCGTCGGCAAGGTCTTGACCGGCGCGCCTTCCTCGAACCACCACAACGTTCCCGGCGGCATGTCGATCCATGCTTCGTTGTCGGTCAGCGGCAGCGTGGCGATGACGGCGACGCGGTCATCCGGCGAGGTGACGTCGCTGAAATCGACGGTGATGTCCTGATCCTTGAGGTGCGCTTGGGCAAACGGCGCCTTGCGCACGATGTGGCTGAGCTTGGTCGAGGCATGGGCGAACAGACAGTCGCCATTCGAGAGCAGGAAATTGAATTCGCCATGCTGGGCAATTTTCAGCGTCAGTTCACGCACGGCGTCGAACAGCGCGCTGCGCTCCGGCACATGGTTGCCGAAGCGACTGCGTAACTCCTGCAGCAGCCAGCAGAAGGCGCGTTCGCTGTCGGTCAGGCCGACCGGAACGAAGCTGCCATCGAGCTGCGGCATGAAATCGAAGAGGTTGCCGTTGTGGGCGAATATCCAGTAACGGCCCCACAGTTCGCGCATGAACGGATGGGTGTTTTCGAGACCGATGGCACCCTGCGTCGCCTTGCGAATATGGGCAATGACGTTCTTCGAGCGGATCGGGTAGTGGCGGACCAGTTCGGCCACCGGCGAGGTGCTCGACGGCTGTGGGTCGAGGAACAGGCGGGTGCCTTTGCCTTCAAAAAAGGCGATGCCCCAGCCGTCCGAATGAACATCCGTGGCGCCGCCCCGGGCCTGGAATCCGCTGAAGGAAAAGCAGATATCGGTCGGCACATTGCAATTCATGCCAAGTAATTGGCAAATTTTACACACCCCTCAGAGCATGTTGCAGATGTTCATTCTTCCCGAGAAGCTGGCACATGGCTTACTCTTTTTCGGCGCGCATGGCCGGGCGTTTGCCGATCTTGACCTGAACCTCGACGATGGTCTTGTCGCGGCGTAGGCGGAAAGCCGAGCGGTCGTCCGGGGTCAGGGCGGCAATCAGATCGAGCATGACCTGTGGATCCTTGACGGCCTTGCCGCCAACCGAGAGCAGGACGTCGCCCGGCCGGATGCCGGCGCTGTCGGCCGGGCTGCCGCGCACGACGCCGGCGATCAGGGCGCCTTCGTTGTCGGGCAGGCCGAAGGACTCGGCCAGTTCGGGGGTGATTTCCTGGGCTTCGACGCCGATCCAGCCACGCGTCACGGCGCCGGTCCGGATGATTTGTTCCATGATGCTGCGCGCGCTGGAGACCGGGATGGCGAAGCCGATGCCGAGCGAGCCGCCGGTGCGCGAGTAGATGGCGGAGTTGATGCCGACCAGGCGATGGCGAGCACGACATCGCCGACGCGCAGGTTGTCGAGCTGGCTGAAGGTGATGGCCGGCAGGTTGTCGGCCTTGATCTGCAGGATGGCGAGATCGGATTCCGGGTCGCTGCCGACGATCTTCGCCTTGTAGGTCTTGCTGTCGTTGAGCGAAACCTGGATGTCGTCGGCGCCGTCGATGACGTGGTAATTGGTCAGGATGTAGCCGTTGGGGCTGACGATGACGCCGGAGCCGAGACCGGAATTGCGCTGCGGCTGACCTTCCGGGCGCTCGCCGAAAAAGTGGCGGAAAATCGGGTCGTCGAACAGCGGATGGCGTTGCTGCTTGATTTCCTGCGTCGTGTAGATGTGCACGACGGCGGGCAGGGCGGCGCGGGCAGCCTCGCGATACGAGCCGGCTGGCGGGATCTTGCCGTCGTCGCTGCTGGCCGGCGCTTCCTGGACGGCCAGGACCGGTTGCCGGTGGGGCAGCCACTCCGGTTTGAGCGTGGAGACGACGAACAGAATGGCCAGCGCAACGGTGACCGTTTGTGCAAAAATCAGCCACAACCTCTGCATGGAATTGTCTCGATGAAGCGTGAAGAATTGGTGAACTATCTGGACGGGCTGTTGATGCCCGGAAAGTTCCGGGATTATTGCCCAAACGGCCTGCAAGTGGAAGGCAGATCCGAGATCGGCCGCATTGTGGCCGGGGTGACTGCCAGCCAGGCGCTGCTTGATGCGGCGGTTGCGCGCGAAGCCGATGCCATCCTCGTGCACCACGGCTATTTCTGGAAAGGCGAGGACGGCCGGGTCACCGGTATCCGGCGCAAGCGCTTGGCGACGCTGCTGGCCAGTGACATCAGCCTGCTGGCTTACCACTTGCCGCTCGACGCCCACCCCGAGCTTGGCAACAACGCGCAACTGGCCTGCCGGCTCGGCTGGATTCCTGACGGGCGGTTTGGCGAGCAGGATATCGCCTGGCTGGGAACGCCAGCCGAGCCTTGTGACTTGACGGCGCTGGCGGCGAAAGTGGCGGTTGTTCTCGGGCGGGAACCGATGGTCATCGGCGATGGAGCCCGACCGATTCGGCGGATCGGCTGGTGTTCAGGCGGTGCGCAGGGCTATTTCGAACAGGCCATCGCGCTCGGCGTCGATGCCTTCATGTCCGGCGAGATTTCGGAACAGACCGTGCACCTGGCTCGCGAGAGCGGCGTCGCCTATCTGGCCGCCGGGCATCATGCCACTGAGCGCTACGGGGTGCAGGCGCTGGCCGGGCATCTGGCGCAGCAGTTCGGCATTGCCTGCGAATTTGTCGATGTGGACAACCCGGTCTAGCGGGTTCCTGGGTTCGCCGGGAAGGCGGCAACGTCCGATTTCAATTTTGGCCAAAATTTCCGGTTGACCGTAGCAATCACGACTGACGGCGATGTTTGGCGCGGCGCGCATTGTCCTGATGGCGGCTAACCAGATGGGCGACGCCGGCTGACACGCTGCCGCCGAGCAGGAGCCCGAACAGCAGTTCGAGCCAGGCGTTGGCGCTCGACCGGGTGTCGGCCAGGGTTGGCGGTACGGCGGCCGGGGTAGCGGGGAGGGCGGCCGGCACTGCCTGCTGCGCTTGAAACTCCTGCAACTTTTCGCGCATGGCGCGGGATTCGGCGCCGAGGGCGGCGACCTTGCCCAGTTTGTCGACCTCCTCGTTGAGGATGTGCAGCGTCGTTTCCATTTTCAGCAGGCGCTCATCGAGTTCGTGGAGGGGGGCGAGCGGGTCGCTGGTGCCGCGGGGCGGCGCGGCGCCGAGGACGATGCGGTCCTGGCCGTCGGCGAGGCTGGCCAGCGTTTCGCGGGGCAGCGGTTTTCTTGGCTGGGGGGCCGGGCGCGGCGCGGCGCGCGGCCGGCGGGGTTTTTCGGCCGGCTGGAGGTCGGCGTTGCTGAGGCTGGCCCGGGCGTTGCCGGCCGCTTCGGCGCGCCGGGGTTTGCCAGGCTCAGCAGCGGCTGGCGGCGGCTCGATTTGGCTGCTGCGGGCGAGCGGCGGTGCGGGCAGCAGCACGTAGTCGCGCTTGATGTCCATGCCGCAGGCGGCGCGCAGTCGGATGAGGACCACCGGTTCGCTGATGGGCCGGCTGCCGATGAGGATCAGGCGGACATCCTGGCCATTGCGCACCAGCCGCGGACGGGCGGCTCTGATGACCGGAAAGTCGGCTTCGGGAACGGGGTCTAGCGAGAAACAGGCGGCATCGAGGTTTTCACCGCCGGCGATGATCGGGATGTCGGCGCGCAGCGCCTCGCCGATGTGCGAATGGAGGTTGATTTCGCCGAGTCCGATGGCGCTAGCGGCACCCGGGAGAATTGCTGCGCTGAGCAGAATGGGGCGCAGCAGGCGTGAAACGATCATCCGGTGTTCTATGTCAATGGGTTTTCGGGTGGGAAACTGTAACATCGGGCTGGCCCGGGGAGGATGAAATGTTGCACACTTTCGGTCTTGATCATCGACCGTGGACCTCGCCATGAACCTCGTTTTTCCGCCGCATCCCGTTGCCACCCTACCGATTGCCGGGAGCGAGCAGCGCTTTCCTGTCCGGCGGATTTTTTGCGTCGGCCGCAATTATGCCGAGCACGCCCGCGAGATGGGGGCCATCGATCAGGCCGAGGGGCGCGAGCCGCCGTTTTTCTTCAGCAAGCCGGGCGATGCCGTGGTCAGTGGCGAGGGCGAAATTGGCGTGGCCTATCCGCCGCAGACGGCCAATTTGCACCATGAAGTCGAGTTGGTCGTGGCGCTTGGGGCCGGCGGCGCGAATGTTACGGTCGACGCGGCAAATGGCCTGATTTTCGGCTACGCCGTCGGCCTTGATCTGACGCGCCGCGACATGCAGGCGAAGGCCAAGGAAAAAGCCCATCCGTGGGACATGAGCAAGGGCTTCGACCAGTCGGCGGTGGCCGGGGCGATCTGCCCGGTGGCGGTGAGCGGACATCCGGCTGGCGGGCGGATCTGGCTGAAGGTCAACGGCCAGGCGAGGCAGGAAGGCGACTTGTCGGCGATGCTGTGGAAGGTCGCCGAAATCATCGCCAACCTGTCGACGCTGGTTCGTCTGGAGGCCGGCGACCTGATCTACACCGGCACGCCGGCCGGCGTCGGGCCGCTCGTTCGCGGCGATGTGCTGGAAGGCGGCGTGGACGGCGTCGGCACGCTGCACGCCCGCATCGTCTAGGCGCTACTTCGGCCGCTTGTCGATGACCCGTTTGGCCTTGCCGACCGAGCGCTCGACGCCGCCTGCCTCGACGATGTCGATCCTGGCCGAGATGCCGATGTAGGACTTGATGTGGTGCTGCAGGTCGTGCGCCACGAATTCCTTTTCGGCACCGCTGGCAAACTGGAATTCGGGTTTCAGTTCGACATCGACCTTGAGCGAGTCGAGGTGACCGTCGCGGCTGACTTCCAGCACGTAATGCGGCGACAGCTTGGGCTGCTTGAGGATCAGTTCCTCGATCTGCGACGGGAAGACATTGACCCCGCGGATGATCAGCATGTCGTCCGAGCGGCCGGTGATCTTGCCGATGCGGCGCATGCTGCGCGAGGTCGGCGGCAGCAGGCGGGTCAGGTCGCGCGTCCGGTAGCGGATGACCGGCATCGCTTCCTTGGTCAGCGAGGTGAACACCAGCTCGCCCTGGCTGCCTTCGGGCAGCACTTCGCCGGTGACCGGGTCGATGATTTCCGGGTAGAAATGGTCTTCCCAGATGACCGGGCCGTCCTTTGTTTCGGCGCATTCGTTGGCGACGCCCGGGCCGATCACTTCGGACAGGCCGTAGATGTCGATGGCGTCGATGGCGAAGGCTTTTTCGATCTCGCCGCGCATGGCGTCGGTCCATGGCTCGGCGCCGTGGATGCCGATGCGCAGCTCGGTGCTGCGCGGGTCGATGCCCTGACGACGGAATTCGTCGGCGATGTTGAGCATGTACGACGGCGTGACCATGATGATGTTCGGCTTGAAATCGCAGATGAGCTGAACCTGCTTTTCAGTCTGCCCGCCGGACATCGGGATCACCGTGCAGCCCAGCCGCTCGGCGCCGTAGTGGGCGCCCAGGCCGCCGGTGAACAGGCCGTAGCCGTAGGCGACATGGACGATGTCGCCGGGCCGGCCGCCCGAGGCGTAGATCGAGCGGGCAATGAGGTCGGCCCAGGTGTCGATGTCCTTCTGCGTGTAGCCGACGACGGTCGGCTTGCCGGTCGTGCCGCTCGAGGCGTGAATGCGCGCCACCTTCTCGCGCGGCACGGCGAACATATTGTACGGATAGTTGTCGCGCAGATCCTGCTTGGTGGTGAACGGAAACTTGGCGAGGTCGGCCAGCGACTTGAAGTCGTCCGGATGGACGCCGGCGGCGTCGAACTTCGCTTTGTAATGCGGCACGTTCTGGTAAACGTGGTTCAGCGTCCACTTCAGGCGCTCGGTTTGCAGGGCGACGATTTCGTCGCGGCTGGCGTTTTCGATGGCGTGCAGGCCCAGGCTCATGGTTCTCTCCCTCCGGAAGGGCGAATTCTGAAGCGGCTGCCGCGGAAGGCGGTTGAGGCAGATCAACTGCGCCCGATTTTGATTTTTGCCCTTTTTTCCGGTTGACCGTAGCAAGCCCGGTTGAGCCAGGGAATGGGTGAGCCGGCCGGTCGGCCGCCTTGTGCGACAATCCCGCCCCATGTTTCGCGCCGCCGCGCGTGGCCTGGTGGCCCACGCTCTCCCCATCCTGATCGCCCAGTTGTCGTCCATCGGCATGATGGTGGTCGATACCGCCGTGCTCGGCCATGTCAGCTCGCTCGATCTGGTCTGCAAGCCGTGTCGCCGGTCGTTGCCCACCTGCACGGCGCCGGGCGCGATGACGAGGTGGCTGGCGTTCTCCAACAGAGTTTCTGGCTGGCCATGTTGCTCGCTGTGCCGGGCATCGTGTTCCTGACCCATCCCGGCGCCGTGCTCGGCATGGCCGACATGGATGCGGCGGTCGAGGCCAAGGTTCGCGAGTATCTCGCCCTGCTCGCCTGGAGCCTGCCAGCGGCCCTGTTCTACCGGACCTTCTGGGCTTTCTGCAATGCGCTCGGCAAGCCGCGCGTGCTCATGGGCATCGGGCTGTTCAGTCTGGCCCTGCACGCCCTGCTGGCCTGGGGCTTCGCCCTGCAGGGCTGGCTCGGCGCGCCACTCGGCGTGGCCGGCTGTGCCCTGTCCAATATCCTCATCGGCTGGCTGGCCTGCGTCAGCGCCGCTGCCTATCTCGCCTTCGGGCCGCTCGGCCGGCGTTATCGGCCGTTCTCCAACTGGCAAGCGCCGCACTGGGCCACTTGGCGCGAACTGCTGCGCATCGGCGTGCCGATGGGTTTGTCGAATCTGGTCGAAATCACCTCGTTCACGCTGATCGCCCTGTTCGTCGCCTCGCTCGGGGCGACGGTGGTGGCTGGCCATCGCATCGTCGCCAACCTGTCGGCGCTGATCTACATGATGCCGCTGTCGCTCGGCATCGCCACCATGGCCGCCGTCGGTCAGGCGGTGGGGGCGCACGATGCGGCGCGGGCGCGGGCGACCATCCGGGCCGGGCTGATCCTGGCCGGCGCCTCGTCGTCGGTCGTCGGGTTGTTGCTCTGGCTCAGCGCCGAACCGCTGATCGCCGCCTATACCGACGATCCCGCCGTGCGCGCCGTGGCCCTGAGCCTGATCATCTACGTCGCCATCTATCAGTTTTTCGACGCGCTGCAGACTATCGCCGGCCATGTTTTGCGGGCCTATCGGGTGACTTTCGTGCCGATGCTGGTGCAGATTTTCTGTTTCTGGGGCATCGGCCTGCTCGGCGGCGCCTGGCTCTGCTATCGCTGGTCAACGCCGCTCGGTGTCGCCGGCTTCTGGCTGGCCGCCGCGCTCAGTCTGCTGCTCGCCGCGGCAATGCTGCTTCCACTGTTGCGCAAGGTGATACAGGCTACCGAATCAAGTCTGTAATTATGAATTTCGGCACGCCGCGAATGTTTGCGTCTGTGGTAAGATTTTGCGCTCAAGTTCGTAAAACCGGGCGGGGTCAGGGGATTTTTCGGCCACCGTTCATTGCTCGCAACTCAACTAAACGCAAGGAAAGCGCATGAAA
>PHCH01000007.1 GCA_002840785.1 Betaproteobacteria bacterium HGW-Betaproteobacteria-4
AGGGCAAAGGGTATAGGCCTTTTGGATAAATTGCATGTTGCGCCGCACCAATATTAGAAGTTGACTATATAAGTATGCAGTTATACAGTGAGTGTTGATCTAAATCAAAAGAACGCTATGGACGAGACATTGCAGGTCTTCGAACAGGTTGCCCATTACTTCGGATTGCTCGCCGATCCGACGCGTTTGCGCATTCTCTCCTGTTTGTGTTCCGAAGAGCGACCGGTCCATGAGGTGGTCGAGAAGATCGGTCTGACCCAGGCCAATATCTCGCGGCATCTCAACATTCTCTACCGGGCCGGGGTGGTCGAGCGGCGGCGGGAGGGCAACACCGTTTTCTATCGGGTCATCGATCCGAATTTCGTCGACATCTGCCGGACGGTCAGCATCTCGGTGGCAAGCCGCGATCTGGGCGACGAACTGGGGGTGGCGCCGGTGAGTTGCAGTAATGACATCAAATGAGCGGAGGGGATTTATCCAAATGAGTGAAATCGACAAACAGCCGGGGCGTCTGCGTCCCGCGCCGGAAAACTTCCTGTCGGAAGAGCAGGTCAAGGCGGTTGGCAGCGGTCGGCGCGATTTTCTGCGCAAGAGCTTCCTCGCCGCCGGGGCTGCGCTGGCAGCGCCGATCGCGGCCCGGGCCGGCGAGGGCGACAGCAACATCCTGCAAAACCCGCCATGGACGACCTCGCTCGGCCTGCCGGTGGCGACCAACCCGTATGGCATGCCGTCGAAGTACGAAAGCCAGTTGCTGCGCCGTGAATCGCCGGGTCTGGCCCGGGTTGGCGGTGCCTCGGTGTCGTTCGCGCCGCTGCAGGGTCTGTTCGGCATCATCACGCCGTCCGGCCTGCATTTCGAGCGCCATCATCAGGGCTGGCACGACATCGATCCGTCCAAGCATCGCCTGATGGTCAATGGTTCGGATGATTCACTGCTCAAGAAGGCCAAGGTTTATACGCTCGACGAACTCATGCGCCTGCCCTCGGTGTCGCGCATCCATTTCATCGAATGCGGTGCCAATACGGGTCTGGAGTGGGGCAACGTCGCCGTGCCGACCGTGCAATACACGCACGGCATGCTCTCCTGTTCCGAATTCACCGGCGTGCCGCTCAAGCTGCTGCTCGAAGATTGCGGCGTCGATTACAAGAAGGCCCGCTACGTGCTGGCCGAGGGCGCCGATGGCTCCTCGATGACGCGCACCATTCCGATGGAAATGGTCGAATCGGGCGAAGTCTTCGTTGCCTACGGCCAGAACGGCGAAATGCTGCGGCCGGAAAACGGTTACCCGCTGCGTCTTGTCGTGCCGGGTGTGCAGGGCGTGTCGTGGGTCAAGTGGCTGCGTCGCATCGAAGTCGGTGACAAGCCTTACGCGACCAAGGACGAGGCCGTGCATTACATCGACCTTCTGCCGAACGGCCTGCATCGCCAGTACAGCTCGATCCAGGAAGCCAAGTCGGTGATCACCACCCCGTCCGGCGGCCAGACGCTGCTCGACAAGGGCTTTTACAACGTTTCCGGCCTGGCCTGGTCGGGGCGCGGCAAGATCAAGCAGGTCGATGTCTCCTTCGATGGCGGCGTCAACTGGCAGACGGCCCGTCTCGAAGGACCGATTCAGAACAAGGCGCTGACCCGCTTCAACACCAATTGGGTGTGGGACGGCTCGCCGGCCATCCTGCAGTCGCGGGCCATCGACGAGACCGGTTTCGTCCAGCCGAGCTACGGCCAACTGCGCGCGGTGCGCGGTACCAAGTCGATTTATCACAACAACGCCATCCAGTCCTGGAAAGTGGTTGAAAGCGGGGAGGTCAGCAATGTTCAGGTTCTCTAAACCGCTTTTCGTTTTTGCCCTTTTTTCCGCGTCGACCGTAGCAATCGCCTTCGAGAACTACAGCGGCGTCGGCCGGCCGGCCACCCCGGCCGAAGTGAAGGCCTGGGACATCGACGTGCGTCCGGACTTCAAGGGCCTGCCCAAGGGATCGGGCAATGTCGAGCGCGGCAATGAGCTGTTCGAGGAAAAGTGCGCTTCCTGCCATGGTTCCTTCGGCGAGTCGAACGAAGTCTTCACGCCGCTGGCCGGCGGCACGACCAAGGACGACATCAAGAACGGCCGGGTCAAGGGCCTGTCCTCCGGCGAACTGCCGCAGCGCACGACCTTCACCAAGGTGGCGACGATTTCGACGGTCTTCGACTACATCCAGCGCGCCATGCCCTGGACGGCGCCGAAGTCGCTGAAGCCGGACGAAGTTTTCGCCATCCTGGCCTACCTGCTCAACCTGCAGGAAATCGTCCCGTCCGACTTCGTGCTGTCCGACCAGAACATCGGCGAAGTCCAGAAACTGCTGCCCAACCGCAACGGCATGACCACCGACCACGGCCTGTGGCCAGGCGCGCCGGCCAAGAAGGGCGGCATCGGCAACGGTGGCAAGCCGGATACGGCGAACAAGGCGTGCATGAAGAACTGCAAGCCGGACGTGCTGATCGGCTCGACCCTGCCCGAGTACGCCCGGACGGCGCACGGTGAACTGCGCGATCAGAACCGTTCGTTCGGTCCGGTCCGCGGCACCCAGACGCTGGGTCCCGAGGCTGCCAAGAAGGCGGCCGATGCCGGCACGCTGGAGCTGGCGACGAAGAGTGGCTGCATGGCCTGTCACGGCATCAAGAGCAAGATCGTCGGCCCCGGCTACAACGAAGTGGTGGCCCGCTACAAGGATCAGACCGATGCCGAATCGCGTCTGATTGCCAAGGTCAAGGCTGGCGGGCAGGGCGTCTGGGGTTCGATCCCGATGCCGCCGAACGCGCATGTCAAGGACGAGGATCTGAAGACCCTGGTCCAGTGGATTCTGTCAGGCTCAAAGTAATTTCAATTTTTACAGAGGAGAAGTCATGAACAATCAACGTCGCAATGTACTGAAGGCCGGGTCGGGCGCAGCCCTGATGGGCATGCTCGCCGCCGCCGGCATCATCACCCCGGGCATGGCCCTGGCCGAATGGAACAAGGCTGCCTTTGACGCCAAGAGCATGGCCGATACGCTCAAGGCGCTTGGTGCCGAAGGCCCGGCCGACAGCAAGGACGTCCAGGTGACCGGCCCGGACATCGCTGAAAACGGTGCCGTCGTGCCGGTCGGTGTCGGTACCACCCTGCCCAACGTGACCATGGTCGCCATTCTCATCGAGAAGAATCCGAACGCCCTGGCGGCAGCCTTTACGCTGCCGGCAGGTACCCAGCCGAACGTCCAGACCCGGGTCAAGATGGGCCAGACCTCCAACGTCTACGCGCTGGTCAAGTCGGATGGCAAGTTCTTCATGGCGACCAAGGAAATCAAGGTCACCCTGGGCGGCTGCGGCGGCTAAAACGGGTTCGAAGCTACTGCGCTCGACATGACTTCGTTGCGCTTGCTCGCCGTGCAGATTGCACTGTCTCGCAACCGCGCCTCGTCCTGCCATCGCTCGCAACGCTTCACATCCCGTTTTGATACTTACTGAATTTAGGAGATAGAAACATGGGCAATCCAATGAAAATCCGCGCCGCCAACAAGGACGGCGTTACCGAAGTCAAAGCACTGATCAGCCACGACATGGAAACCGGCCAGCGCAAGGATTCGAATGGCGCGGTCATTCCGGCGCACTTCATTATCGAACTGGTCGCCAAGCACAACGACAAGGTGGTTTTGTCGTCCGAGTTTGGCACGGCGATTTCGAAGAATCCGTATCTTGCGTTCAAGTTCAACGGCGGCGCCAAGGGCGACAAGATTTCGCTGAGCTGGAAGGACAACAAGGGCGACACCCGCACCGACGAAGCGACGATTAGCTGATTGCTGCGGCAATGCGTCAGTTCTCGAACATGAGCGGCCGGCATGCGTGTCGCTCATGTTCACGGTTTCAAATGAATCCCACGGAGGAGTAATGAGAAATAGAACCGCTCAATTCGTCATGGCGGCGGGCATGATTGCCCTGAACGTCACGACCTGGTCTCCATCGGCCCTGGCTGATGCGGCGACCGACGAAATTGCCAAGTACCGCGAAATGCTGGCCGATGGAAATCCGTCGGAACTGGTTGCCGCACAAGGCGAAGAATTGTGGAAGGTCAAACGCGGCACGAAGAATGCCACGCTGGAACAATGTGACCTCGGCCTTGGCCCGGGCGTGATCAAGGGGGCTGCTGCCCAGTTGCCGCGTTATTTCAAGGACACCGGTCGCGTACAGGACCTCGAAACCCGCCTGATGACCTGCATGGAAACCCTGCAGGGCATCGACACCAAAGAGCTCAACAAGACAAAGTGGGGCAAGGGGGAAATGGAAAAGATGGAAGCCCTGGTGGCTTACATCGTGACCGAATCCAACGGCCACAAGATCAATGTCGATATGCGTCCGGCCCAGATGAAAAAGATGTACGAACTGGGCAAGATGGCCTTCTTCTATCGCGGTGGCGCCATGGATTTCTCCTGTGCCACCTGCCACGGTCAACCCGATAAACGGATCCGTTTGCAGGACCTGCCCGATCTGCGCGAGCACAAGGGTGCCGCGGCCGGTTGGGGAAGCTGGCCGGCCTACCGCGTTTCGAACGGGCAGTTCTGGACCATGCAGCACCGCCTGAACGATTGCTATCGCCAGCAACGGTTCCCGGAGCCCATTTACGGTTCCGATGTGACGATTGCGTTGTCGGTTTATCTGGCAGCGAATGGCAATGGCGGTCCGGTCTTGACGCCGGGCTTGAAGCGCTAAGGAGGCGAGCATGAAAAAGATGATCACGATTGCTGCCATCCTGGCAGTTACCCCATGGATGCCTCCTTCCGCACCAAAGGCATCGTCGACAAGTACCGCATGTATCAACTGGACTTCCAGAAAACCTGTTCGCAGGACAAGGATCCGTCCGCCAAGGTGATGCAGGCGATCGAGGCCGAGCAACTGAAAACCGTTCGCTATCCGGCGGATGGCAAGTATTTTGGTGACTGGAAACAAGGCGAAAAGATCGCCACCAGTGGCAAGGGGCTGACCTGGACAGACAAGACGCCGCACAACAATGGCGGCGGTTGTTATAACTGCCACCAGATGAGCCACCATGAAATTGCCTACGGAACCATAGGCACGAGCCTGCTCGAGTACGGCAAGCTGCGCGGAAATAGCGAGGAAGTGGTCAAGTACACCTGGGGCAAGATCTATAACGCCAAGGCTTTCAACGCCTGCAGCCGCATGCCGCGAAATGGCGATGCCGAAATCCTGACCGAGCAGCAGATGAAGCACCTGATGGCTTATCTGTTCGATCCGAACTCGCCGGTCAACAAAAAGTAACTTGCGTGATTTGACCCGGCGCGGGAAACCCGCCGGGCCTTTTTTTGGCCGCACTTGCTGCCGTATTTATCGTCCGGCTTGCACAGGATTCTGTATTGATGGTTGAGCCGACATCGATGTCGGGTTGGCCGAAACTTCGTTTTCAAGGAATAAACATGAGCATGAATCGTCGTGAATTTCTTCAGGTCATGGCTGTCGCCGCGGCCGGCGGCATGTCCCTGCACAGCGAGTTCGCGCTGGCCGAAAAGGGCGCCGCCAAACTGTACGACCTGCCCAAGTTCGGCAACGTCAGCCTGCTGCACATCACTGACTGTCATGCCCAGCTGCTGCCGATCTATTTCCGCGAGCCGAACGTCAATCTCGGCTTTGGCGACCAGTTCGGCAAGGTGCCGCACCTGGTCGGCGCCAACCTGCTCAAGCATTTCGGCTTCAAGCCGAACAGCATCGAGGCGCATGCCTACACCTACCTGAATTTCGAAAAAGCCGCCGAGACCTACGGCAAGGTCGGCGGCTTCGCCCATCTGGCGACGCTCGTCAAGCGCATGAAGGCCAGTCGCCCGGGCGCTTTGCTGCTCGACGGCGGCGATACCTGGCAGGGTTCCGGCACGGCGCTGTGGACCAACGCCCAGGACATGGTCGATGCCTGCAAGGCGCTTGGCGTCAATATCATGACCATGCACTGGGAATCGACCGTCGGCGAGGCGCGGCTCAAGGAAATCGAGGAAAAGGATTTCGCCGGGCAGATCGACATCGTCGCCCAGAACGTCAAGACCAACGACTTTGGCGACCCGGTCTTCAAGCCCTTCGTCATGAAGAAGATGAACGGTGTGCCGGTTGCCATCATCGGCCAGGCCTTCCCCTACACGCCGATCGCCAATCCGCGCTGGCAAGTGCCGAACTGGAGCTACGGCATCCAGGAAGAAAACATGCAGAAGACCGTCGACGAAGCCCGTGCGGCTGGCGCGCAGGTCGTTGTCGTCCTCTCGCACAACGGCATGGACGTCGACCTCAAGATGGCGTCGCGCATCAAGGGTGTCGACGCCATCCTCGGCGGCCACACCCACGACGGCATGCCGGCCCCGGTCGTCGTCAAGAATGCCGGCGGCCAGACGCTGGTCACCAATGCCGGCTCCAACGGCAAGTACCTCGGCGTGCTCGATTTCGACGTCAGGAACGGCAAGATCGCCGACTTCCGTTACAAGCTGCTGCCCGTCTTTGCCAACCTGCTGCCGGCCGACAAGGACATGCAGACGCTGATCGACAAGGCGCGCGCCCCGTACCTGTCCAAACTCAACGAGAAACTGGCGGTCAGCGAGGGGCTGCTTTACCGTCGCGGCAACTTCAACGGCACCTTCGATCAGGTCATCCTCGACGCGCTGATGAAGGTCAAGGACGCCGAAATCGCCTTCTCGCCCGGCTTCCGCTGGGGCACCTCGCTGCTGCCGGGGCAACCGATCCTGATGGAACACGTGCTCGACCAGACGGCGATCACCTACCCATGGACGACGGTCAGCAACATGAGCGGCGAGATGATCAAGACCGTCCTCGAGGATGTCTGCGACAACCTGTTCAATCCCGATCCGTACTACCAGCAGGGCGGCGACATGGTGCGCGTCGGCGGCCTGCAATGGACCTGCGATCCGACCGCCAAGATGGGCAACCGCATCCAGAACATGATGCTCAAGGGCAAGCTCATCGACCCGGCCAAAAACTACAAGGTGGCAGGCTGGGCGCCGGTTTCGGAAGAGGCCAAGAATGCCGGTGAACCGATCTGGGATGTTGTGGCAAAATATCTGCGTGACATAAAGACCGTCAAGCCGGTCAATCTCAACCTGCCGACGCTCAAGGCGGCGGCCAACAATCCGGGGATCGCCTGATGAAACTCTCGCAGAAGCTCTTTGCTGTAGCCGCGCTGGCCTTTGCCACGCAAACCTTCGCCGCCGACTGGGCGCCGGGTAGCACCGACTGGGACAAGCTGCCCGACGCCAAGAAATCCAAGGTCGGCCTCTACCTGACGCCGCAGCAGGCCTACGACATGAAGCAGGCCAACCCGAAGGGCGTTGCCCTCTTCGACATCCGGACCCGGGCCGAAGCCATGTACGTTGGCTGGCCGAGCGACGCCGATGCGCTGGTGCCCTACGTCGAGCATCCCGAACTGATGACCGACTGGGACGACAAACGGCACATGTACAAGCTGGAGCCGAATCAGGACTTCGTGCCTGAAATCGAGCGTCGGCTAAAAGACATGAGTCTCGGCAAGGATGCCACGATCATCCTCGTCTGCCGCTCCGGCGACCGTAGCTCGAAGGCCCAGGATCGCCTGCAGGCGGCCGGTTATACCAAGGTCTACGGCATCGCCGAAGGGGTTGAGGGTGACAAGGCCAAGGACGGCCCGAAAGCCGGTCAGCGCGTGGTCAACGGCTGGAAGAACGCCGGCCTGCCGTGGACCTACAAGCTGGACAAGGCGAAGATGTATTTCCCGCGCTGATCGTCGATCGGCATCCAGAGAAATCCTCGCTGCGGCGGGGATTTTTTTCGCCTGCTGACAAGGCGATTTCGATTTTGGCCGTTTTTTCCGGTTGACCGTAGCATTCGCTCGGCCGGGCCAGATCGTCGGCTTTGTCGTGACCAGCGGAGCCGGATGCGGCCTGGCTTGGCGTCGTTACGGTTGTACGGTTTGTTCCAGGTTGCCGGCGTTGGCGGTGACGGCGGGCCGCGGTCGGTCGACAAGGTGGTTGGCCAGTCCGGCGCCGGCCCACATGCCGATCAGCGAAAGCCAGGCGGTCAGGGCAAAGATGGCGGCGCCGGAAACCCCGGCGCCAACGGCGCAGCCGCCGGCCAGCATGCCGCCGAAGCCCATGCAGATGGCGCCGGCGATATAGCGGCGCATGCTGTGGCCGTCCTTGAAACCTTCGAGTTTCAGTTCACGGCCGATCAGCGCGGCGATGAACGACCCGAGGACGACGCCGGGAACCAGCCCGATGTTGAAATTCCACGGCTGGCCCGGGGGCGACAGGACCAGCATGAGGATGTCGGCGGACGGGCCGGTGAAGCTCAGGCTTTGCACCGTGACGACCTCGAAGGACTGGGTGCTGAACTGGTAGGTGGCGAGCCAGGCGGCGGCTACCGTGAGGCCGACGCCGATGCCGCTCAGCCATTCAAGATGGCGCAAGCGGCTGCGCACCACGAAGGCCATGCCGGCGACCAGCCAGATCAGCCCGAAGACGAGACCGCCAAGGTGTCCGAAATGGAGGCTGACGAGCAGGTCGCGCTGGCCGCTGGAGATGGTCCACAGGCCGGATAGCCATTGGCGTAACGGAGAGAGGGCGCCGTTCAGCGAGGCCTGGGCGGTTACGGCAAAGATCAGCCCGGTGAGCAGGGCGCGCAGGTTGCCGTTGGCGGCGAGGACCAGCATCCGCGACGAGCAGCCGCGGGCCAGGATCATGCCGTAGCCGAACAACAGACCGCCGATCAGCGCGCCGGACATGCTGCCGCTGCTGGCCAGTTGCCTGGCTTGCGAGACGTCTAGCCAGCCGGCCAGGATGAAGGCCTGGGTGGCAATCAGGGCCGTCGAAAAAGCCAGGAGCCAGATCGCCAGCTTGGCCGTTCCGTGCCGGTTCCAGAACTCGACGACGGCCGAGCGCAGGCAAAAGCGGGAGCGTTGGGCAAAAAATCCGAAGCCGATGCCGATCAGCAGGCCGGTGATGCTGAGCGCCGTGGTGTCGCCGAAGGTTTCGATGAATTGGTTCAGTTCCATACTTGAGGCTTGAAAAGTGCTGGTTTTATGGGTTTTGCCAGGGTCGACCGTAGGCTAGCGGGGTTTCAGGGCGGCCATCGATTGTTCGATCGCCGCCTCCAGGTAGCTTTGGTAAAAATCGGGCAGGCGGGCGCCGACGATGGGGGCGGCAAGGCGCTGGCCGTTCGGGCCGTAGAAGGCAACGACGGGGACCAGCTTGATTTTCTCGTCGGCGGCAAAGCCGGCATGGGTCGTCCGCTTGCCGTGGAAATCGGTGAGCGGCGCCGCGCTGTCCTGGTTGACCTGGACAATGGCCAATTTGTCGCGATAGGCGGGATTGTTGGCCAGCGGTTTGAGGTAGTCGCGCTTGACGGCTTCGCAGTAGTTGCAGTCGTGGCGGCTGTAGATCACGATCAGCGGCGCGCCGGCCTTGGCTGGTGGTGCCACTGACTCGCGCAGGTCGCTGGCCGCGGGCAGGTTGGTTGTGCCGGCGCGGGCCAGCGGTGTCGCCAGGAATGGTGCGGCAGAAAGGGCGAGGGCGAGAAAGATCGCCGGCCAGTTGCGGGGTTCAGTTTTCAAAATGGTAGTAACGCTCATTCAGCCAGGCAGCAACGCTTCCTTCTTCCTCGGGGAACCAGCCGGCCCCGACGGTGGCGTTGCAGGAGGATACGCGCTGCAGCAGCTCCAGCTTGTTGGAGAGCATGCGCCCGTCGCGGGTGTACATTTTGCTGCCATCGCTGCCGTACATGCGCGCGTGGCAACCGGTGCAGGCCTTCTCATGAAGGGCCGGCGCAATACTCCGGTCCACATCGCCCCAGGGGGCTTCAGCACAGGCGGCCGTGCTGAGCAGGGCGAGGCTCGTCAGGGTGAGTCGATGCATGATGTCTCCCGATGGTCGATCAGCACTCAAAAGCCGGCCGCTTCTGCTTCAAGGTAGGCCAGGCTGACGTATTTGCCAATATTGGTGTCGAAGCCCTTGGTGTCGCGGGCCCGGCTCGCGACTCGTGGATCCTTGAGGACCTGGGCCTTGGCTTCCTCAAGCGCGGTGCCATTCTTGATGGCCTCTTCGCAGGGGCGGTAGATGCCCTCGAACAACTCGCGATTCCATTTCAGGACGTCGGCGCCGGGTTCGCCATGGCCGGGCAGCCAGATCGTGCAGCCGGTCTTTTCCAGGGCGTCGTAGGCTTTCAGGGTGCCGAGATAGGAGCCATCGTCCATGTTCGCGATGCGCCGATCCATGGCGACGTCGCCGATCAGCATGACCTTGTCTTCGACGACCTCGACGCACAGGTCGAAGGGGGTGTGAACCGTGCCGAAATGATGCATGCGCAGGGTGACATCGCCAAACTTGAGTTCGGCGCCGTTTTCCAGGGGGCGATCCGGCGGAACGACACGGGTGCCCATCGTCGCCTGGTTGGTCCATTGCTCCATCAGGGTCCGCCACATGTTGCCCTGTATGCCCTGGATGGCCTTGATGGTTCCCGGGTGCGAATAGCGCGGCAGCTTGTCGCCGTAGGCATCGACGTAGGCGTGGTTGCCCAGCCAGTGGTCGCCGTGATAGTGGGTGTTGATGATCGCGATGACCGGTTTGTTGAAGGCCTTTTTGAGCTGCCGGATGGCCATTTCGCCGATTTGCACCGAGGCCCCGGAGTCGACCACGACGAGCCCCTTGGCGGTGTCGACAAAGGTGATGTTGCACATCATTCCCTGGTTTTCGGGGGTCGGAAAACCATCCGGGGAGAAGATCATCCAGACGTGACTGGAAATCTGGCGCAGGGGGTGATCCTTGACGGTCGGGCCGCGCACGAAATCGCTTATTTCCATTGTCGCGGCGCTGATTGATTGCCACGGGGCAAATTCGGCGGCGGTCAAGGCGCCGAAGGTGGCCGCGCTATGCAGAAACTGGCGTCGATTCATCGTGTCTCCTTTTTATGAGGGATCTGACATGCTCCCGGTTGGCACTTGTTCGCCTCGATTGAAAGCTCAGCGTAAGCGAATTAGTATTTAATAATGTACCTGTGTTTCGTGTGAAAAGGGGAGTGCCGTGAGCGTCAAGCAAACTTATCTGATAGTGGCCGGTCTGGTGTCGCTGCTCGTGTCCGGCCATGGCCTGGCGGCGGAGCCCGCCGACCTGGCGCGGGCCGAAGAAATCGTCGGCGGGCGCTGCTTTCTTTGCCATGGCATGGAGGGCGAATCGGCCAGCCCGATCTTCCCGCGTCTGGCCGGGCAACACTCGGAATACATCGCCAAGCAGCTCAGCGAATTCAAGTCCGGCAAGCGCAAGAGCGACACTATGAAGCCGCAGGCCGAGGATCTGACACCGGATGAAATGAAGGCGCTCGGTGCCTTCTTCGAAGCCAAGACGCCGGCATCGCGCCCGGCCCGGGATCCGGAACTGCTCGCCGTCGGCAAATTCATCTTCAGCCGGGGCAACCCGTTCTCAGGCGTGCCGGCCTGCGCTACCTGCCACGGCCCCCGAGGGCTGGGAACGCCGCAACTGCCCCGCCTGGCCGGTCAGCATCCACGCTATACGGAAGATCAGCTGAAACAGTTCAACAGCCGCGAACGGAACAATGACAACGCCGTCATGCATACCGTTGCGTCGAAGCTGACCGATTTTGAGCGAAATGCGGTGGCGGAGTACGTTGCCACGCTCGATTGAGGTAGTCCTGCCCGTGCTGCAACGGCCGCGAAAGCGGCCGTTTTGTTTTTCAGGCCCGGAAAACGAAGTAGACGGCGCCGAGTATGCACAGCGCCGCCCACAGGTAATCGAGCTTGAGCGGCTGGTGCATGTAGAAGACGACGAAGGGCACGAAGACGACCAGGGTGATGACTTCCTGCAGGATCTTGAGCTGGCCGAGGCTGAGCTCGGTGTTGCCGATGCGGTTGGCCGGCACCTGCAGCAGGTATTCGAACAAGGCGATGCCCCACGAAAGCAGGGCGGCGATCCACCACGGCTTGTCGTTGAGATGCTTGAGATGCGAGTACCAGGCGAACGTCATGAAGACGTTGGACAGGGCCAGCAGCGTCACCGTCTGCCAGAGCACGGGGATGTGCAGGCCGAGAACGTTCACAATTTGACGATGCCCTGGTTGGCGACGGCCGGCAGCCAGGCCGCAACGGCGCCGCGGCCGGGAATGACCAGTTGTGGCGCGATTTCGGCCAGCGGCTGGAGGACGAAGGCGCGCAGGTGCAGGCGCGGGTGGGGCAGGGTCAGGTGTGGCAGGTCGATGCGCTGGTCGTCGTAGAGCAGCAGGTCGAGGTCCAGCGTGCGCGGGCCGTTCTTGTCGGCGCGGATGCGGCCGAAGCGCTGCTCGATGTCGAACAGCGCGTCGAGCAGCGCTTCCGGTGCCAGCGTGGTTTGCAGCTCGGCTACCGCGTTGATGAAATCGGGCTGGTCGGTAAGGCCGACAGGGGCCGTCCGGTAGAGCGAGGAACTACGGCTGACGCGGCTTTCCGGCAGATTGGCCAGGGCGCCGAAGGCGGCGCGCACGGTAGCCGCCGGGTCGCCGAGATTGGCGCCGAGCGCGACGTAGGCGGTGGCTTCTTGTCGCCGGCTTGTTCCGGCTGCAGCATTTCGGCGCGCTCTTCGCCCTCGACCTTCTGGAAGCGGGTCCACCAGTCGGCCAGTTCCATGTCGATTTCGCCCGATTCGGCGCGCAGCAGAAGGAAGTCGTAGCCGGCCCGGAAGCGCGGCTGTTCGAGCAGGGCGTAGGGGCGCTTGCCGGCACGCGCTTCGAAGCGCGGCTGGAGGGCCCAGATGTCCTTGATGTCGCCGGCGATGCGGCGCGTGATGGCGAGCTTTTCGCCCTGCACGTCGATGACCGTGTCCATGGCCTGATAGAGCGCCGGAATCTTCGATTCGCCCTTGGCCTTGAGCTTTTCCCAGTGAGCCAGCACTTCGTGCCAGAGCAGGGTGGCGAACAGGAAACCGGGCGAGACGCCTTTTTCCTGACGGATGCGGTCGTCGGTGTTCTTGAGCGAGAGCATGACGAATTTCTCGCCCATCGGCTGTTCGAGAATGACGTCAAGCAGCGGCAGCAGGCCGTGGTGCAGGCCTTCGTTGCGCAGCTGGGTGATGCATTTGACCGAATGCCCGGAGGTCAGCAACTTGAGCATTTCGTCGAAAAGGCGGGCGGCCGGCACGTTTTCGAGCAGGCTGGCCATTTCGCGGATCGGCTTCTTGGCTTCCGGATCGATCATCAGGCCGAGCTTGGCGGCGAGGCGGACGGCGCGCAGCATGCGCACCGGGTCTTCGCGGTAGCGGGCGCGCGGCTCGCCGATCATGCGCAGGGTTTTTTGCTTGAGGTCGCCGACGCCGTGGTGGTAATCGATGACGGCTTCGGTGGCCGGGTCGTAATACAGTGCGTTGGCCGTGAAGTCGCGGCGGGCGGCATCGTCGGCATGGCTGCCGAAAACGTTGTCGTGGAGGACGCGGCCGTGTTCGTCGGTCTTCGTCTTTTCGTCGAGCATGCCACGGAAGGTGGTCACTTCCAGCGTTTCCTGGCCCATCATGACGTGCACGATCTGGAAGCGGCGGCCGATGATGCGCGAGCGGCGGAAGGCGCGGCGGACTTCTTCCGGCGTGGCGTCGGTGGCGATGTCGAAATCCTTGGGGTCGGCGCCGATCAGCAGATCGCGCACGGCGCCGCCGACGACGTAGGCCTTGAAGCCGTGGCCCTGCAGGGTTTCGCAAACGCGCCGGCTGCCGGAGCTGAGGCGGTCGCGGGTGATGCCGTGGCTGGAGACGGGGATGACGGCCGGCTCGTGGCGGCTGGCTTTGGGTTTCTTGCCGCTGAAGACGCGGGAGATGAGTTTGCGGATCACGAATTACCGTTCAATGAGCGTTCTGGACGCTGCGGGAAAAGGCGGATTCTACCGCAAAGTGATGATTTTCCAGCCCATTTCACTGGCATGCGCGTGCAGCTTTTCGTCCGGATCGACGGCCACCGGCGTCTTGACCTTGGTCATCAGCGGCAGGTCGTTGTGCGAGTCGCTGTAGAAATAACTGTCGGCGAAGCTGCCCCACCACAGGCCGAGCGATTCGAGCCAGGCTTCGACGCGGGCGATCTTGCCTTCGCGGAAAGACGGCGTGCCGCTCGGCGACCCTGAAAATCGGCCATTTTCCGGGTTGACCGTGGGAATCGTGCCGATCAGGTGGGGAATGCCGAATTCGCGGCCTATGGCGCCGGTGACGAAGCTGTTGGTGGCGGTGACGATGGCGCACAGGTCGCCGGCGTCGAGGTGCTGGTTGACCAGCGCCCGGGCCGGGGCGCCGATGATGGGCAGGATGTGGCGGGCCATGTATTCAATGTGCCAGGCGTCGAGTTCTTCCCGCGCATGGCGGGTCAGCGGGGCGAGCTGGAAGTTGAGGAACTCGTAAATGTCGAGCGTGCCAGCCTTGTATTGCTCGTAGAACTGGATGTTCCTGGCTTCCTGCAACTCGCGGTCGACGACGCCCTTGCCGATCAGGAATTGCGCCCACTCAAAGTCGGAGTCGCCGGTGAGCAGGGTGTTGTCGAGGTCGAAGAGGGCAAGGTTCATGGGGTGGTGGTTCATCCGGGAGTGGTGGCTACGGCGAAAGATGCGCCATTATATCGACATGGGCCTTGGGGCGGCTCTTGCCTCGGGATCGGGTGTCACGATGTTGGCTACGGAGATTTCCATGCAATTTATTCTCGGCGTGATTCTGCTGTGCTCATCCCTGCACGGCGTGGCGGGCGAGGCGCTGACCGATGGCGTCCGGCTGGCGCCCGGCGATTACGAGCGCCATGTGACCCATCAGGGCCTGAACCGACGCTATCTGGTTCATGTGCCGCGCCGGGATGATCCGCTCAAACCGGCCCCCTTGGTGTTGGCCTTTCACGGCGGTGGCGGACACGCCGAATTCGTGGCCGACGAGGCGCGTTACGGTTTGATCGGCAAGGCGGACAAGGAGGGCTTTGTCGTGGTCTTTCCCAATGGCTACAGCCGCCTGCCGGGCGGCCGCTTCGCCACGTGGAATGCCGGTGGCTGTTGCGGCGCTGCCCGCGATGGAAATGTCGACGACGTCGGCTTTGCGCGCGCCGTCGTTGCGGCCGTCCGCGCGCAGTTGCCGATCGATCCGGAGCGCATCTTTGCGACGGGGATGTCGAACGGCGGCATGATGAGTCATCGCCTGGCTTGCGAAGCCGGCGATCTGTTTCGTGCCGTCGCCTCCGTGGCGGGGACCGATGCGACGACAAGTTGCTCGCCTTCCCGTGCGGTTTCCGTTCTTCATATTCATGCCCGCGACGACACCCATGTCCTGTTCAACGGAGGGGCGGGCGAGGGGGCGTTTCGGGATGCGAGCAAGATCATGGATTTCGTTTCGGTGCCGGAAACGATGGCGCGCTGGGCGCGGCGCAATCGTTGCGGTGCCGCGCCGACTGCCGTCCGGGCCTGGCCCGAGGCGCACTGCGAAACCTATTCCGGTTGCGCCGACGGGGTGGCGTTGCAGCTCTGCGTGACGGACGACGGCGGTCATAGCTGGCCCGGGGCGCAGCGGGTGCGCCGGGGGAAATCGCCTGCGTCAACGGCGCTCGATGCAAACGATACTATCTGGGCGTTTTTCAGGGATGCGGCCAGTCGCTGATTGGCCAGCCTTTCCTTGCCTTAGGAGGCGCGCAGGATGTCGCGTAGCAGCGGCAGGGTGACGGCGCGCTTTTGTTCGAGGGTGTACTGGTCGAGCGCGACGATGATGGCCGACAGTGTACGCATGTCGCGCGGGGCGTGGCGGAGCAGGTAGTCGATAGCTTCCGGTGACAGCTTGAGGGCGCGCTCTTTGGCCTGGGTGGCCAGGGCTTCGGCCTTTTCGGCATCGGACAGCGGCTGCAGGCGGCAGATCAGGCCGGAGCCGAGGCGGGTGCGCAGGTCTTCGCGCAGCGTGAGGTGGGCCGGCGGCTGGGCGGCTGCGGTCAACAGCATGCCGGAAGCCATTTTCAGGCGGTTGAAATGGTTGAAGAGGGCGATCTGGCCAGCATCGTCGAGGTATTCAACGTGATCGACGGCCAGTTGCTCCGTCGTCGGCGCGCTTTTTAGGGCCGGGTCGAGGCCTGCATCGATGTAGGCAAAACCGCTGGCCTGGAGCAAATGCGAGCATCCGGAGCCGGCTTCGCCCCACAGGCAGAACGAGGTGTCGGTGCGTGTTCCGGCCAGCCATTCGGTGAACAGGGCCAGGGTTTCGACGTTGCCGCCGGCGACGAAGTTATCCAGCGTCGGCGAACTTTCGGGCAGCAAATCGAGAATCAGCTGGCGCATCGGGATGGCGAATGGGAATGGGGGCGAAATTCTAGCATTGCTCCCGACCGCGGCGCCGATTTCAGCCGGCGCTGCGTTGTTTACACCGCTGCGCGCTGGAGGATGACGGCCAGTTGGGGGTAGTAGCCGGTACAGCTGTTGCGCATCTGGCGTTCCATTTGCAGGCATTCGAGCGTGTTGCGGGCGGCTGGCGACTGGCTCAGCAGGTCGGGAAAGGCTTCGCGTGCATCGAGGACCGAAAAGATGGTGGTCAGCAGGCGGGCGCAGGCCAGGTAGTAGGCCGGGTCGAGCCGGGCAAACTGGGCGCCGCTGTCACAGGTGTCCAGATAGGCCGCGGCGGAAGTGGCCGATACGGCAAGGGAACTGATCTGAGCTGGGGTGAGGTAGGACATGGCGCATCTCCTTCGGTAAAGCTCTACCGGAAAACTAGCCCGGCAAGTTCATTAACGACAGGAAATGCTTCACGTTTAGTGCATTTACGCGCTGTAACACTTTGCCGCAGCGCGCGTACAAACGCCGCTTACTGCCAGCTGACCAGCCCGTAATTCTTCTTGCCGCGACGCAGGATGGTGAAACGGCCGTAGAGGCGCTCGGTGTCGGCGATCTGGTGGTCGATGGCATCGGCCTTGGCGCCATTGATGGCGACGCTGCCGCTCTGGATGAAGCTGCGCGCTTCGGATTTGGACTTGGCCAGGCCTGCGGCGACCAGGGCGTCGATCAGGCTGCCGTTGGCTTTTTCCAGCTGGACGCCGGGCATGCCGTCTTGGGCCAGTTGTTCGAGGTCGTTTTCGGTCAAATTTTCCAGTTGACCGTGGAACAGGCTGTCGGTGATGCGGCGGGCGGCCATCAAGGCGACTTCGCCATGCACCAGGCGGGTCGCTTCCTCGGCCAGGATGCGCTGGGCTTCCGGCTTGCCGCCGCTGGCCTTGTCGGCCGCTTCGATCTCGGCGATGCGGGCGACCGGCAGGAAGGTGAAGAAGTTCATGAACTTGTAGACGTCGGCGTCGCTGGTATTGAGCCAGAACTGGTAGAAGGCGTAGGGCGAGGTCTTTTTCGGGTCGAGCCAGATGGCGCCGGATTCGGTCTTGCCAAACTTGGTGCCGTCGGCCTTGGTGATCAGCGGCAGGGTCAAGCCGAAGACGTGTTTCTGGTGCAGGCGGCGCGTCAGGTCGGTGCCGGCGACGATGTTGCCCCACTGGTCGGAACCGCCGATCTGCAGCACGCAGCCGTAACGCTTGTTGAGTTCGGCGAAATCGTAGCCCTGGAGCAGGCTGTAGGAGAACTCGGTGTAGGAAATGCCCTGGTCTTCGCGGGTCAGGCGTTGCTGCACGGATTCCTTCTTGATCATGGCATTGACCGAGAAATGCTTGCCGATGTCGCGCATGAATTCGAGGCAGTTCATGCCGCCGAACCAGTCATAGTTGTTGGCCATGATGGCGGCGTTGGCGCCGTCGAACTTGAGGAAGGGCTCGACCTGGCCGCGGATCTTGTCGACCCAGCTGGCGATGACATCCGGCGTGTTGAGCTTGCGCTCGGTGGCCTTGAAGCTCGGGTCGCCGATCATGCCGGTGGCGCCGCCGACCAGGGCGATGGGCTTGTGGCCGGCTTCCTGGAAGCGCTTGAGGATGAGCACGGGGACCAGGTGGCCGAGGTGCAGGCTGTCGGCCGTCGGGTCGAAGCCGCAATAGAGCGTTACCGATTCCTCAGTCAGCAGCTTGTCGAGCGCCGCAGCGTCGGTGAGCTGGGCGATCAGGCCGCGATCGTGCAGATCCTGGATGAGGGGGGACTGGTACATGCTGTTGCTCTCCACAAGACGGGGATGCCCGGCGCCGGGCGTCTGGAAACGGTAAAGCCGGGCATTTTATCAGAGGCGGGCCGGCATCCCGCCAAACTGCAGCCGCGTGGACGGTGCCGGGCACATTTCAATTTTGGCCGTTTTTTCCGGTTGACCGTAGCAACCGGCGTCAGCCGGCAGCCAGGGCGACGCAACGGTCGGCAATGGCGGCCAGGGCGGCATCGCTGTCCCGGTTTTCGTAAGCCGACTGGAGGTGGCTGGCATTTTGGCGGAAGGCTGGTTGGTGCAGGAGCTGGTTCAATGCATCGGCAACGGCCGGAAGGAAATCCGGCGTCGCCGATGGCACCAGGTACAGGCCGGCGCCGATGGCGGCCAGTCGCTCGGCTCCCATGCGCTGCTCGGCATTCATTGGCAGGGCGAGCGTCGGGATGCCGCGCACCGCCATACCGTGCAGTGTGTCGGTACCGGAACAGAGCACGAGGTCGGCATTTCGGGCAACGGCGTGGATGTCGATCAGGCGGTCGGTGAAGCGCAGGTGGCTGGGCAGGGCAGCCGGCAGGTCGAGACCGCTGCGGTCGGCGAGGTGGATCAGGATGTCGGCATCAAGGGCGGCCAATGCCTGGATGACGGCCGGCAAGCCAGGTAGGTTGGGACGCAGATAGGCGAAAATGCGCGGTCGGTTCGATTCGCCCTGCCAGGGCGGCTCGCCGATGCCAGCGGGCCACAGGGGGCCGCAATAATCGGCGTTTCCCCGGCCGGGGTAGTGGTCGAGTTCCGGCCAGGTATTCAGGAAACAGGCGGCGGTGTCGAGCAACTGCTCAGGGGCGTCGAGGCCGGCTTCGCCAAAATGCTCGAGCACGGCGTTTACGGTGGTCAAAATATGCCGGCGAACCTGGGTCAGGCGCTCGACCGGCGTCGCCTCCCAGGTTCGGAAAACCGGCCAGGGACGGGTCGGCATGCCGAAGCCGTGGCCCCACTGGACGGTCGGAATGCCCTGTGTGCGGGCTGCCAGAATGGCGGTCGGAGCATGATCGGCAATGACCAGATCGGCGTTCAGGGCGTCGTACAAACCTCGCCAGCCACGCACCCGCGCCCGCAGTCCGCCGGCCTCGCCCCAGCCAGCGTGGAGAAGCAATTCGGCGTAGTCGGCCGGCGGCGCCCAGTCGCGCAACTGGCCGTCGAAATACGGCGCCTGCACCAGGCAGTAACTATCTTCCGGCAACAGGGGATGGGCGCTCGCCAGGTCGCGCACGGCGAAACTCACCGTACAGTCGCGTTCGAGCAGCAGGCGGGCGAGCATGGCGCCCTTGACGAGGTGCCCGAGGCCGCCGCCGAGTTCCCAGCAGATGACGATATTGGGCTGTTTTTCCGAGGTGTCTGGCGTGTTCATTGTTTCGGTGAATCGCAAAAAACAAAAAGGGCCTGTGCTGACACAGGCCCCGCAGCTTAAGCCGTAATCCGGCTTAGCGCGACTTGCGGCGACGCTTGGCGGCGGCGCCGATCAAGGCCAGACCGGCAAGCAGCATGCTGGCTTGTTCTGGCTCGGGCACCGGTGCAGCGAATTGGAGAGAAGCCATGGCAGGCGAACCTGGCAGCTCGTTGCCCATGGCGATGCCTGCCGGGTCGCTGAAGACGATCGAAGAGGCGCCGCCGTAGGTGTTGGTTTCCGTATCAAGCTTGACGGTATAGGTAACGGTCAGTGAGGCGTTGGCAGCCAGGGCACCCAGATTCAGTGTGTTGGTGTAGTTCTGGATGGAAAAACTGCAACTGTAAAAGTATCCCGCATTGCAGCCGGAATCGACAGGCAGGGTGCCCAGGCCGATATCGGCGCCCATCGTATTCCACTGAACGGTTTCGTTATCGATTTGCTCGGTGTGAAAACCGGTGCTCCAGGCGGTCGAGCCATTTACGTCGATGCTGGCCACAAAGCTCGCCGTATTGGTCATCGTGCCACCCATCTCCATACCCTTGAGCGTCGAAATGTAGAGCTTGTCGATATTAAAGTTGAAATTGACGTTCTGCGTGCTGCCGGTGTTGTTGGTAATGGTATCCGTCAGGGAGACCAGCGTGCCGGCTTTTTGGGTCAGGCCCTCCGGAAAGGAGAAGCTGTTCTGGATTGAGGATCCGAAATGCCCAAGGCCATCAGAGGCTGCGGAAATCTCGGAAGAGATCCACGTCGATGGTGAGATGCCGCCGGATTTTGTTTGGGAAAAGGCGTTTGTCGTAGCGGCTTGGTTAAAGCTGTCGCCGCTATTCACAGCCTGCGCCGGGTCGTATTCATAACCGTTGTATTGGTAATACCCCGAGGCCGACACGTTTGGCGCAGCGTGAGCAAATATGGGGAAGGTGGCGGCCAGGATCAGGGCCAGGGGCTTGAGGCGTGGAAATGTGCTGTTCATTTTGGATTTTCGAAAATTGAGCAGATGGAAAAATGCCAATGACGTGGCGGTGCGCGATTATGTCATATGGATTGCAATGGGGGCGGATGGTTTATCGTCTTTTCGGAATGAAAAATACGGGTTTCGAGTAAAATTGCCGTTTTTCCTTGCGGACCCGCTCCGCGTTTGGCGAGCTTTCCGACCATGACCCAGAACACTTCCCTCTCCTACCGTGATGCCGGCGTCGATATCGATGCGGGCGATGCCCTTGTCGAACGTATCAAGCCGCTGGCCCGCAAGACCTTGCGCGACGGCGTGTTGGGCGGGATCGGCGGTTTTGGCGCGCTGTTTGAAGTGCCGAAGCGCTACAAGGAGCCGGTGCTGGTGTCCGGTACTGACGGTGTCGGCACCAAGCTGCGTCTGGCTTTTGACCTGAACCGCCACGACACGGTGGGGCAGGATCTGGTCGCCATGAGCGTCAATGACATCCTGGTGCTCGGCGCCGAGTCGCTGTTTTTCCTCGATTACTTTGCCTGCGGCAAGCTCGATGTCGATACCGCCGCGGCGGTTGTCGGCGGCATCGCCAAGGGTTGCGAACTGGCCGGCTGCGCGCTGATCGGTGGCGAAACGGCCGAAATGCCGGGCATGTACCCGGCTGGCGAATACGACCTGGCCGGCTTTGCCGTTGGCGTCGTTGAAAAATCCAAGGCCATCGACGGCAAGGCTTCGATTGCTCCGGGCGACGTGGTGCTTGGTCTGGCGTCCTCGGGCGCTCACTCCAACGGTTACTCGCTGGTCCGCAAGATCATCGAGCGCTCGAATCCGGACATGAACGCCAAGTTTGACGGCGAGCGGACTCTGGCTGATGTCGTCATGGCGCCGACCCGCATCTACGTCAAGCAGGTGCTGGCGACCATGGAAAAGGTCACGATCAAGGGCATGGCCCACATCACCGGCGGTGGCCTGCTCGAAAACGTGCCGCGCGTGCTGCCGGAAAACACCGTGGCCGAGCTGGAAAAGGCTGCCTGGCCGCGTCCCAAGCTGTTCGACTGGATGCAGGCCGAAGGCAATGTGGCCGAGAACGAAATGCACCGCGTCTTCAATTGCGGTATCGGCCTGGTCGTCGTCGTTGCTGCGGCCGATGCCGACGCCGCGATGGCTGAACTGAAGGCGCAGGGCGAAGCGGTTTATCGCATCGGCAAGATCCGGGCGCGTGCGGGTGACGAAGCGCAGACCGTCGTCGTCTAAGGACGCGTGGCGGGTCGCGGCGATCATCGTCGGCGGCCTGCTACTGCTCAATGGCTGGTCGTCCGTTTGGGCGGCGAGCAACAAGCCGCCGCACCCGGCGGCAATCAAAAGTGACCCAAAATCGGCGCGTCATGCCGCGCCGGCGCCGGCCTTCGGGCCGGCCGACCTGATCGAGGATGGCGTCCCCGGCTTGCGCGGCCTGGCCAGTTTTTACGGCAAGAAATTTGATGGCCGCCGAACGGCGACCGGCGACCGTTTCGACGCCCGGCAATTTACCGCCGCCAGCAATCGCTTTCCGCTCGGCACCCTGGTCGCCGTTCGGCGCGCCGACAACGACCGGTGCGCCATCGTCAAGGTCAATGACCGGATGCACCGGAAACACCGCAAACGTATCATCGACGTCTCGCGCAGCGTCGCCGAATACCTCGGCATGGTCCGGGCCGGCGTTGTCTTCGTCAGCGTGGCGCCGGTCAAAAATGGCCGGCCGGCTGCCGGCGCCGCCTTGTGTCACGCCGCTTTCGCGCCGGAGGGGGAGCTGGAATGCGAATCCTGCGGTCAACCGGGAAAAATGCCCGAATTCCGCCTCTCGGTCGAGAGCTGATTTTTATCGGAAAACCCGGTCGCTCCGTTACAATTCCGGCTATTGCTGACTGTCCGGTCAGTTCGAACTTTTGCCGAATCCCATGAATAAAAATACCCGTTTCGGAATCATCGCCATCGCACTCGCCGGCCTGGCGGGCCTCGGTTACTACGCCTACACCGCCAACCGGGCACCTGCCGCCGAGCCGCTCATCCCGGCCGGTGCGCCGGGCAAGTCGGGCGGTGCTGCGGCACCGGCCAGCCCACCGACGGCGGTTGAAGTGGCGCGGGTAGCGGCCAGCGATTTTGCCGACGACGTGGCCGCCGTCGGTACGCTCAAGTCGAACGAATCCGTTGTCCTGCGCCCGGAAACGGCCGGGCGGGTGGCGTCGATTGGCTTCAAGGATGGCGCCATCGTGGCCAAAGGAACGGTGCTTGTCGTTTTCGATGCCGCGATCCAGGATGCCGAGGTGCAGCAGGCCCGGGCCAATCTGGCGCTGGCCAAAAGTAGCTACGAGCGCAATGTCGAGCTGGTCGGCAAGAAATTCCTGAGCCAGCAGGCGCTCGACAGCTCGGCGGCAACGCTCAAGGTGCAGGAGGCCGCCGTCCAGCTGGCCGAGGCCAAGGCCGCGAAGATGCGCATCAAGGCGCCATTCACCGGCATGGTCGGGCTGCGCAACGTGAGCGTCGGCGATTACCTCAAGGACGGCCAGGATCTCATCAACATCGAGGATGTCGCCACCTTGCGCGTCGATTTCAAGCTGCCGGAAAACTATCTTGGCCGCATCGGCAAGGGCCAAAGCGTTGATGTGGTGACCGATGCCTTGCCCGGCGAACGCTTCAAAGCCGTGCTCGATGCCATCGACCCGCTGGTCGACGAGAACGGCCGCTCGATTTCAGCCCGGGCCCGGCTCGATAACGCCAAGGGCAAGCTGCGGCCCGGCATGTTCGTTCGCGTCCGCCTGCTCTTCGGCGAGCGCAAGGGCGTGCTCATGGTGCCCGAGCAGGCCATCGTGCCGGGTGGTCAGCCGGCGGTATTCAAGATCGTCGACGGCAAGGCCAGGCTGGTCAAGGTCAAGCTCGGGGTTCGGCGGACGGCGCAGGTTGAAGTCGTGGAAGGGCTGGCGGCCGGCGACGTCGTGGTTACGGCCGGCCAGTTGAAACTGCGCGAAGGCGCGGCGGTGCGGCCGGTTGGTGACGGCGCGCTGACGCCTGGCCAAGGGACGGCGGCCGGCAAATGAAGATTTCCGAGGTCTGCATCAAGCGCCCGGTCTTCGCGACCGTGTTGTCGCTCGTCATCATGCTGCTCGGCATCGTTTCCTATGACCGGCTGCCGGTGCGCGAGTATCCGAAGATCGACGAGCCGGTGGTGACGGTGACGACCGATTACCGGGGCGCTTCGGCCGACATCATCGAGTCGCAGGTGACCAAGCCGCTCGAGGATTCGCTGGCCGGGATCGAAGGGGTGGAAGTGATCACTTCCATTTCGCGGGCCGAGCGCAGCCAGATTTCGGTGCGCTTCAAGCTCGAGCGAGAGCCCGATTCGGCGGCCTCCGATGTCCGCGACCGGGTTTCCCGCGTTCGCAACAAACTGCCGGACGAGGTCGACGAACCGGTCATTGCCAAGGTCGAGGCCGATGCCAATCCGGTGATCTGGATCGCTTTCTCGTCCGACCGGCACTCGGCGCTGGAAGTGACCGACGTCGCCACGCGCATCGTCAAGCCGCGTCTGCAGACCTTGCCCGGCGCCGCCGATGTGCGTGTTTTCGGCGACCGCAAGTTCGCCATGCGCATCTGGCTCGACAAGCAGCGGCTGGCCGCCTACCAGCTGACCCCGGCCGACGTCGAGGATGCCTTGCGCAAGCAGAATGTCGAGGTGCCGGCCGGGCGCATCGAAAGCCGCGAGCGCGAGTTTTCCGTGGTCGCCAATACCGATCTGAGAACGCCCGAGGAGTTCGGCGCTGTCGTCGTCCGGACGGTCAATGGCTATCCGGTGCGCATCGGCGACCTGGGTCGGGTCGAGATCGGCGCCGCTTCCGAGCGCAGTACCGTCCGCTTCAAGGGCCGTTCGGCCGTGGCGCTCGGTGTCATCAAGCAGGCCACGGCCAATCCGCTCGAACTGTCGAAGGCGCTGCGCGCCGAGGTGCCGAAGATCACCAGCGAACTGCCGGAGGGCATGAGCGCCAATCTGTCCTACGACTCGTCGGTGTTCATCGACCGCTCGATCAAGTCGGTATTCACGACCATTGGCGAAGCCATCCTGCTCGTTCTGGCGATCATTTTCTTCTTCCTGCGCAATGTTCGGGCGACATTGATCCCGCTGGTCACCATTCCGGTGTCGCTGGTCGGCGCCTTCGCCATCATGTTCGCCCTCGGCTTCACGATCAACACGCTGACGCTGCTCGCGCTGGTCCTGGCCATCGGCCTTGTCGTCGACGACGCCATCGTCGTCCTGGAAAACATTTTCCGCCACATCGAGGATGGCATGCCGCGCCTGCAGGCAGCCTTGCAGGGCTCGAAGGAAATCGGCTTCGCGGTGGTCGCCATGACCCTGACGCTGGCCGCGGTGTATGCCCCGGTGGCGTTCATGACCGGGCGCACCGGCAAACTGTTCATCGAATTCGCCCTGACCCTGGCCGGTGCCGTGCTGGTCTCCGGTTTCGTCGCGCTGACCCTGTCGCCGATGATGTGCTCGGTCCTGCTCAAGCACGAGGAAAAGCACGGCAAGGTTTTCCTGATCGTCGAAGGCTTCCTGAACTGGTTGAATTTTGGCTATAAACGGGTGTTGACCGTCGCATTGAACCGTCGCTGGGTCGTCCTCGTCGGTTTCGTCATCGTCGCCGCCTCCTGCGGCGTTCTGCTCAAGGCGCTGAAGTCCGAACTGGCGCCGGTCGAGGACCGCGGCATCATTTTCGGCATGTTCCTCGGCCCGGAGGGCGCAACCCTCGATTACACCGAAAAGTACGCCCGCCAGATCGAAGGCATCTACAGCCAGACCAAGGATTCCGAGCGCTATTTTGTCGTCGCCGGCAACCCGACGGTCAGCCAGGGCATCTCCATTCTCGGCCTGACCGACTGGAACGAGCGCAGTCGCCGTTCGCCGGAAATCGCCAAGGAGCTGTTCCCCAAATTCGCCGGCATTCCCGGTGTCATGGCCTTCCCGGTGACGCCACCGTCGCTCGGCCAGAGCCCGCGCGAACGGCCGGTCAATTTCGTCGTCGTGACGTCTGCCTCCTACGACGAGTTGCAAAAAGTGACCGGGCAGATACTGGCCGAAGTCGCCAAGAATCCGTCGCTGATCAATGTCGATACCGACCTCAAGCTCAACAAGCCCGAGCTGTCGGTCAACGTCAAACGCGACAAGGCGGCCGACCTCGGCGTGCCGGTCGAAACCATCGGCCGGACGCTGGAAACCTTCCTCGGCGGCCGGCAGGTCACGCGCTTCAAGCGCGATGGCGAGCAGTACGACGTGATCGTACAGGTCGCCGAAGCCGAGCGGCGCAATCCGGACGACATCCGCGACATCTACGTGCGCGGCCGGGACGGCAGCATGATTTCGCTGGAAAATCTGGTCGATGTGAAAGAAACGATCAGCCCGCGCGAACTCAACCACTTCGGCCAGCGCCGCGCCGTGACGATCACCGCCAACCTGGCCCCGGGCTACACGCTGGGCGAGGCGCTGACGTTCATGGACGGCGTCGCCGAGCGGGTGCTCAAGCCGGGCTATGCCGCCGACTACAACGGCCAGTCGCGTGAATTCCGCCAATCGTCGTCATCGCTGGCCTTCACCTTCGCCCTCGCGCTGGCCTTCATCTACCTCGTGCTGGCAGCCCAGTTCGAAAGCTTCCGTGACCCCTTCATCATCATGCTGACCGTGCCGCTGTCGATGGCCGGCGCGCTGCTCGCTCTCTGGCTGAGCGGCGGCACGCTCAACGTTTACAGCCAGATCGGCCTGGTCACCCTGGTCGGCCTGATCACCAAGCACGGCATCCTCATCGTCGAATTCGCCAACCAGCTGCAGGAAAAGGGCATGGCGATCAAGGAGGCGGTCATCGAATCGGCCTTCCTGCGCCTCCGGCCGATTCTCATGACGACCGGCGCCATGGTCCTCGGCGCCGTGCCGCTGGCTTTCAGCACCGGGGCGGGGGCGGAATCGCGCCAGCAAATCGGCTGGGTCATCGTCGGCGGCCTGCTGCTCGGCACCTTCTTCACGTTGTTCGTGGTGCCAACCGTTTATTCGCTGCTGGCAGTGCGCAAGGCACCAGCCGAGACCTGATCGGCCGGCCTTGCCCGGCCGACTGGATATTTCGGTTTTTGCCGTTTTTTCGGGTTGACCGTAGCAATCCTCAGTTCAGGCAGCCAGGTAGCGGGCCGTGCGCTCTGCCACCTGCTCGGTCAGCATCGGGTCGAGGCAATCGAAAGTCTCGGCCTCGAAGGAGTTGCCCAGCCAGGTGATCTGGCGTTTGGCCAACTGGCGTGTTGCAAAAATGCCGCGATCACGCAGTTCGTTACGCGGCAGCGTTCCATCCTGAGCCTCCCAGGCCTGGCGGTAGCCGACGCAGCGCATCGACGGCAGGTTGAGGCTCAGCGCATATTTCTGGCGCAACATGCGCACTTCGTCATCCAGCCCGGCCAGCAGCATTTCGTCGAAACGGCGGGCAATGCGTTCGTGCAGCACGGCGCGGTCGGAGGGCAGAAGGGCAATCGACAGAAAATCGTAGGGTGGCTTCTGCTTCTCGCTCTCGGCCAGCAATTCGGACATCGGCCGGCCGGTCAGTCGACAGATTTCCAGGGCGCGTTGCAGGCGCTGGCTGTCGGTGGTGTGCAGCCGGGCGGCGGTGACCGGGTCGAGCTCGGCCAGTTTGGCGTGCATCGCTGGCCAGCCTTCGGCCGCGGCTTCGGCATCGATTTCGGCCCGCAGCGTGGCGTCGGCCTGCGGCAGATCGGCCAGCCCGTGCAGCAGGGCCCGGAAATAGAGCATCGTGCCACCGACCAGCACGGGCACCTTGCCGGCTTTCGTGATGTCGTCCATCGCGGCCAGCGCATCGGCGCGAAAACGGGCGGCCGAATAGCTTTCCTCCGGCGAAATGATGTCGATCAGCCGGTGCGGGTAGCGGGCCAGCGTGGCGCGGTCGGGCTTGGCCGTGCCGACATCCATGTCGCGGAAAACCTGGGCCGAATCGACGCTGATCAGCTCGACCGGAAAACGGTCGGCCAGCGCCATGGCAACCGCCGTCTTGCCCGACGCGGTCGGGCCCATGATCAGGATGGCAGGCGGCAGGCGGGGTGAGTTCATGGCGGCGAATGCTACCACGCCCGGCGTCCGTCCAATTCCGACGCCCCGGATGGCGCTCGGTCAGGCTGGGGCTGGCGCATGGATTTCGATGGCTGATGATTTTGCCGTTTCCGGAAATTTTTCGTAAAAATTGGCAATGGCTGGACAGCTTTGCCCGGGTGCGGATAATCGGACGCGCTGCGCAACTTGTCGCGGCAAATACAACTATATGAGGAGCATGGAGACAACATGACTACCGATTCTCCCTTTCGCATCAGCCATTCGAGCGCCAGCGAGGCGCGCCAGGCTGCCCGGGAATTCCACGCCGGCGTTGACCAGCCCGACATGTCGATGGTCATTTTCTTCTGTTCCAGCGATTACGATCTCGACGCCCTGGCAGACGAGTTGAACCGGCTTTTTGGCAGCGTTCCGGTGATCGGCTGCACCACGGCGGGTGAAATCGGCTCAGCCGGCTATCGCACCCAGAGCCTGTCCGGCGTCAGTTTTTCGGCCGGAGCCGGGGCGGTCGTTGCCGGTTGTCTCCCCGATCTGCAGCATTTCGAAGCCGAGCGGGGCCAGGCCTTTGTGCAAGGGCTGTTGCAGCAACTGGACAAACATGTGACGAAGGATTCGCGCGCCTTCGCCCTGCTCCTGATCGATGGCCTGTCGGTGCGCGAAGAGCCGGTCGTCCGCGTGCTGCAGGGGGCGCTCGGGAGCATCCACCTGTGTGGCGGTTCGGCCGGCGACGACCTGAAGTTCGCCAACACCCAGGTTTTCCATGACGGTGCCTTCCGCGACAACAGCGCCGTCTTGCTGCTGGTCAGCACGCCGTTGCCGATCCGCATTTTCAAGACGCAGCACTTCATCAGCGAAAACGAACGGCTGGTTGTCACCGATGCCGATGCCGAACACCGGGTCGTCAAGGAAATCAACGGCTTGCCGGCGGCCGAGGAGTATGCGCGGGTGCTCGGCGTCTCGGTCGAGGATCTGACCCCCGACCATTTTGCGGCGACGCCGGTGGTTGTCGTGCTCGACGGTACCGATTACGTGCGCTCAATCCAGAAAGCGAACCCGGATGGCACCCTGACCTTCTTTTGCGCCATCGAGGAGGGGATCGTCCTGCGTGTCGCGCGCTGCGGCGATATCTACGCCAACCTCGAGGAGACCTTCGACAACCTCCGCGAGGAAATCGGTCAGCCGGCGCTGACCCTGGGTTGCGACTGTATCCTGCGCAATCTCGAAATCACCCAGAAGCAGCTCAAGGGCAAGGTGGGCGAGCTGTTCCTGCGCCACAACACGGTTGGCTTCAGCACTTACGGCGAGCAGTTTGGCGGTGTCCACATCAACCAGACCTTTACCGGCATTGCCATCGGCTTTGCCCCCGGGGACAAACATGACTGATCCGGTCGTCGCCAGCGCTTCGCCGCAGGAAGCGGCGCTGCAACGCGAAGTCGTTCGCCTCAACAAGATAGTGACCGCCCTGATGAATCGGGCGGAGCGCGACATGAGTGCGAAAGTCTCCGATTTCAGCGCCTTCCAGTCGGGCGTGGCACTCGAAAACCAGGTCCGCGAACGGACGCAGCAGCTGGAAGCGGCATTGCGCGAAAATGAGCGGGTCAACCAGGCCCTGCAGAGCGAAAAGGAAGAGCAGCGGATCCTGATCGCGAAGCTCGAGGAAGCCCACGACCAGTTGCATCAGTCGGAAAAACTCGCCTCGATCGGCCAGTTGGCGGCGGGTGTCGCCCACGAGATCAACAACCCGATCGGCTTCGTCAATTCCAACCTGGGGACGCTGAAGAATTACGTCAATCAATTGATGAACTTGATCGAGGCCATGTCGACCACGGTTGCCCCGCTACTGGCCGGCAATCCGGAGATCGGGAAAGAACTCGATACCTTGAAGCGCCAGGCCGACCTCGATTTCCTGCGCGAAGACATTGGCGCGCTCATCGCCGACTCGATCGATGGCACGACGCGGGTTCGCCGGATCGTCCAGGACCTCCGCGATTTTTCGCGGACCGGCGAAGTCGGCATGGAATGGGTCGATCTCCACGCCGGTCTGGAGAGCACCCTCAACGTCGTGGCCAACGAGATCAAGTACAAGGCCGAGGTCGTCCGCGACTACGGCACGCTGCCCCAGGTCGAGTGCCGGCCATCGCAGATCAACCAGGTTTTCATGAACCTGCTGGTCAACGCGGCCCAGGCGATTCCCCAGAAAGGCCGGATCACCCTGAAAAGCGGCTGTGCCGACGACAAGGTGTGGGTGTCGGTCAGCGATACCGGCAGCGGCATCCCGCCGGAAATCCTGGCCCGTATTTTCGACCCCTTCTTTACGACCAAGCCGGTCGGCAAGGGCACCGGCCTCGGCCTGTCCGTTTCCTACGGCATCATCGAAAAACATGGCGGCAAGATCGACGTCGCCAGCCAGCCGGGGCAGGGCACCACCTTCACCGTCTGGTTGCCGGCTCGCCAGCCCGGAGTCTCCCCGGGGTGAAGCCGGGGGGGGGGGGGCTGCTCGCCCCCGTTTAGCTTTGGTGGCTACCTGGGCTGGCGGCGGCGTGCCATGCCGCCGATGATGGCCAGGCCGGCCAGCAGCATGGCGTAGGTTTCCGGTTCGGGAACGGCCGGCACCGGCGTTACGGCGAGCCAGGTATTGAACGCGGTGAGGTGCTTGTTCGAGGCGTTCATCAGGTTGCCATAGACCGTGTAGAGACTAGAGTCCACCGGAATCAGGGCTCTGGCTGCCGTCAGGTCGGCGATGTCGAGCAGTTCGATATTCTTGCCGACAGTCAGCGCCGCGAAGCTCGAGGTACTGCCTTGCGCTACCAGGCTCTGGTAGAGCGATTGTAGGCTTGGGTTGTGGAACTGGCCGGCGGCGAGCGAGGTCAGGTCGCTGATGTCGAGGCCGATGAGGTTGGCCTGGCCGACCAGGGCGGCGACGTGGGTGTCTTCCGATCTGGGAATGTTCCTGAACGGCATGATGGTCGGGTAGAGGGTGCCGAACGAGCGGTACACATCGCCGGCCAGCTTTTCTTCCTCAATCATGTAGCGCAGGCTGTCGATGGCCTCGGGCGAATAGCTCTGGGCCTGCGCGACCGCAGTGCCGGTCATGTGAATGACCAGCGCGGAAATGAGAATCCTGAACGCGTTCAATGTGTTACCCCCAATGGATTGGCTGTTGAAATGGCGCCTCAATACCCCGGCGCGGCATGTCGGAAGGACCCGGCAGGGGGGGAGGCCGGGCGATCATAAGTAAAATCTAATACCTTCGGAATGTGTCAAATTGCCGCATGTCATGGTCATTGGCGGGCGCCGTGAAGGCTGAAAAGTGCGGGTGAAAATGCACGATTGCCGGGCCGCCGATCGTGGCGCCCGCCCTGATCGGCGCCTGGTTCAACAGCTCCGGCGGCCGGCCCGGGTGAAGCCGAAGCCGGCATCGCCCGATCCGGCGGGCAGGATGCAGATGCGCATGGTCAGTGAGCGGGCTGCCTTGTCGAGATCGGCCGGGAAGGGCGAGAAGGGGATCGAGCGTTCGACGACGGCCTTGACGAAGGCGACCTCGTCGGCCTGATCGCCGGCGTTGACGATCTTGAACGACTTCATCGTGCCGTCCGGGTTGATCTTGAACTCGATGGAGGCCGGCTTGACGCCCTTGGCGCGCGGGTCGTTCTTGACGAAGCCGGCACTGCGGTTGAGGCGCTTGAGTAGGCCTTCGAGATACATTTCCAGGCTGAACGGGTCGGGCGGCGCAGCGTTGGGGCGCAGTTCGAGCAGGGCGCTGCCGGCCGATTCCTCCTGTGCCTGCTGCCACGCCTCCTCGCGGGCCATGGCTTTCGAGCGCTGGGCCAGGGTCGGCTTGGGGGCGGTTCGGGCGTTGTTGTCGAGCTCGTCGAGAAAGCGGTTCATCTCCGCTTTTTCTGCCGCCGTCCATGACGGGGCGCTGGCGACCGAGGTTTTGCCTGGCTTCTCGGTGGTCAGCAGGCGCGGCCGTTGCGGCTTGATTTTGGCCGGCTTCCGGCGCGCTTCGGGGGCGTCGGCTGTTTCCGGTGTCACCGGCGGGCGCAGGCGGGCCTCCAGGCGCGGCGGACTTGAAACTTGGTCCGGATCGTGCCGGGGGATCATGAGGACCACGGCATGGATCAGGAGCGAGGCGGCAAACGCGAAAAGCGGTGCACGTCGGGCCGGCGGGAGATGAAAGGCGAACATCGCCGGTATTTTAGGCGGCGGCGCCGGTCAATGGCTGTAACGATGTGTGGTTTTGCCCACCGAGCGGCGTCGGGGATTTCAATTTTGGGCCAAATTTCCGGTTGACCGTGGGAATCGTCTTGGCGGCTTCAAACGGCGGCGTCGAGGGCGGGAGCGGGCAGGCATCCGCCCTGCTGCAGCACGGCTTCGATGGCGACGGCCGAGGTCGGGCGGCTGAAGTGGTAGCCCTGCATCAGGCGGCAACCGTGGTCGAGCAGGAAGGCGGCCTGTTTGGCCTGCTCGACGCCTTCGGCGATGACTTCCTTTTGCAGGCTGTCGGCGATGGCGATGATCGCCCGGACGATGGCGATGTCGTCGGTGTCGCCCGGCAGTTCGCGGACGAAGGACTGGTCGATCTTGATGCGGTCGAAGGGCAGGCGCTTGAGGTAGGCGAGGCTGGAGTAGCCGGTGCCGAAATCGTCGATCGACAGCTTGATGCCCAGGGCGCTCAGTTCGTCGAGCACGGCAACGATGCGGTCGGTGTCGTGGATGAAGGCGCTTTCGGTGATTTCCAGCTCGAGCCAGCAGGCTTCCAGGCCGGTGTCGGCGAGGATGGCGATGATCCGCTGGGCGAGGTTGGCCTGGCGCAACTGAACGGCGGACAGGTTGACGGCCATGACCACGGGCGGCAAGCCCTGGTCCTGCCACTGGCGGTTTTGCCGGCAGGCTTCGTGCAGTACCCAGTCGCCGAGCTGGTTGATCAGGTTGCTTTCCTCGGCGATGGGGATGAAGCGCGATGGCGGGATATTGCCTTTTTCCGGGTGGTTCCAGCGGACCAGCGCTTCGAGGCCGATCAGCCGGCCGCTTTGCGCATCGACCTGCGGCTGGTAGTTGAGGTAGATGTCCTGGCCACGCAAGGCGCGGCGCAGGCAGTTTTCGAGCATGACCCGCTCGGAGATGCGGGTGTTCATCTCCGGCATGAAGAAACGGTAGGCATTGCCGCCGGCCGCCTTGGCCTGGTACATCGCCGTGTCGGCGTTCTTGAGCAGGCTGCCGATGTCCTGGCCGTCCTGCGGGTAGGTGCTGATGCCGATGCTGGCGCCGACCCGCAGTTCGTGGCCGGCCACCATGAAGGGTTCGCCCAGGGCGTCGATCAGTCGCTGGGCGATGCTGGCCAGGCGCGAGGGCGAGCCATAGCCCTGGATCAGGATGGCGAATTCGTCGCCGCCCTGGCGGCTCACCGTGTCGCGGGCGTCAAGGCTGCGGCGCAGGCGCTGGGCCGCTTGCAGCAGCAACTGGTCGCCGATCTCGTGGCCGAGGGTGTCGTTCACATTCTTGAAATGGTCGAGGTCGAGGAACATCAGGGCGACCTCGGCCTGGCTGCCGACGGTCAGCGCCAGCGCCTGCGACATCAGGTCGGCCAGCATGCCGCGGTTGGGGAGCTGGGTCAGCTGGTCGTGTTCGGCCAGGTAGCGGATGCGCTCCTGGTCCTCGTGCAGCTGCGTGATGTCGCGGGCGACCCCGGCGACGCCAGCCAGTTCGCCGCGTTCGTCGAGGACCGGGGTGGAGATGAACTCGAAATGGCGGATCGTGCCATCGGCCAGTTGCTGGGCGTCGGTCCGCCGTTGTTGCCGTAGTTCGGTCAGCGCCATGGACTCCTGCCGGGTCAGCGATTCGGCGGCTTCGGACGGCCAGATGGCGGCCACCGTCTGGCCGGGCAGGGTGTCGGCCGGCTGGCCGCAGGCCCGCGCGTAGGCGTCGTTGACGGCGATCAGGCGTTGCTCGCGGTCGCTCAGCCAGGCCGGGTCGGGCAGGCTGTCGAGGAGGGCGCGGGTCTGCCGCGTGGTGTTTTCGTAGGCCCGGGTCATGCCTTGCGCCAGCGCATGCGCCCGGTCGTAGATGCGCAGCCAGACACCGATCCAGCCGCCGAGAACGAGGGCCAGCAGGAGCATGCCGAGGACGGACCACAAGACCTGCTGGTACCAGTTGGCGAGGTAGTCGCTCGGCGCGTGGCCGATCACCACGTACAACGGGTAGTGGCCGACCTGGCGCGCGACATAAAGGCGCTCGAGGCCATCTACCGGGGAGCTGTGGGTGAAGCTGCGATACGCCTGTTGGCCGGCGATGGCCGCGGCCAGCGGCGGGCTGTCGAGGGCTTTGCCCCGGTGTTCGGGGGCGGCCGGGTAACGGGCGATCAGCCGGCGTTCGCGGTCGACGAGGGCGACGCTCTGGCCCGGGCCAAGCTTGAGGCTGGTGAAGAATTCCTGGAAATGATCGGCCCGTATCGCGGCCTGGACGAGGCCGGCGAATTGGCCTTGCCGGTCGTCGAGACGGCGGCTCAGGGTGATCACCCAGTTGCTGGTGATGCGGGCGAACAGCGGCTCGGAGATGACCAGTTCGGCGGCGCCTTCGCGATTGCGCAGGAAGTAGTCGCGGTCGTGAATGTGGACGCTGGATACCTTGCCCGAAGCGTCGTGGGTGAAGTTGCCCTCGGCATTGGCCACGCGCAGGCTTTGCGATTCGCTGGCAATGAGTGCCAGATAGCTGCCCAGCGCGGCGTTGATCGCGCCAGCATCGGCCGATTCGCCGGCCAGCGTGGTGTTGAGGCGCAACTGGCTGGCCAGTAGCACGGTGTCGATTTTGTCCACAGTGTTATGGGCATGTGCCTCGAGGACCCGGGCCAGGTTGTCGAGGTTGCGCAGGGCAAACTCGTTTTCGCGGTCGAGCGCGACTTTCAGCCCGCTGACAACGAGCCCGATATAGGTCAGCAGGGCGAGGAAGCCCAGGGCGATCAGGACATTGCGACGTTCGCTGGTGGGAGCCGAGGACGGTCGGAACAACTGCCTGAGGGAGGAGATCATGGAGCGCGGGTCGGGGCGGGTTTGAGGCCGCCGGATTATTGCCCGCGCAGAAACAGTTTGTCGAGTTCGTTGAGCGACAGTTCCGTCCACGTCGGCCGGCCGTGGTTGCACTGGCCGGCGCGTTCGGTCTCTTCCATCTGGCGGAGCAGGGCGTTCATTTCGGGCACGGTGAGCTGGCGGCGGGCGCGCACGGCGCCGTGGCAGGCCATGGTGGCGAGGAGTTCGTTGCGCCGGGCGGTGGCGAGCTGGCTGATGCCGTGTTCGCGCAGTTCGGCGATCAGCGATTTGGCCAGGGCGGCGGGGTCGCCGGATTGGAGCAGGGCGGGAACGGCGCGCACGCCGAGCTGGTTGGGGCCGAGCGGGGCGATCTGGAAGCCAAGGTCGGCCAGCGCCTCGGCGTGCTCTTCGACGGCGGCGATGTCGAGCGGGTCGGCCGAGAAGACGGCCGGAATGAGCAGCGCCTGGGTAGCGATCTGGCGGTTGTCGAAAGCCGTTTTGAGCTTTTCGTAGAGGATGCGCTCGTGCGCCGCGTGCATGTCGATGAGGATCAGGCCGCGGGCGTTCTGGGCCAGGATGTAGATGCCGTGCAGCTGGGCCAGGGCGTAGCCGAGCGGCGGGCTGTCAGGCTGCAGGCGGTCATTGCTATCCCCCAAGGGGACTTCCTGCGGGGCGCGGTCAACCGGAAAATTGGCCTGAAATTGAAATGTCGGGGCTGGGCCGGCGGACGACGGCGTGACCTGCTGCGCGGCGCGGGCGAAGGCAAGGTAGGCGGCAGCCGCCGGTTCGGCGACGCCGAGGCTGCCCTGGTGACGGAGCGGCGGGGCGTATTCGGAATTTGGCTGATTTTGCCGGTTGACCGTAGCAGTCTCGCGTTCGACCAGCGCCGGGCCGGCTTCGGCCTGCACCGGCGCGGCCAGCGTGCGCTGGATGGCGTGGAAGACGAACTGGTGCATGGCGCGCGAATCGCGGAAGCGGACTTCGGTCTTGGCCGGGTGGACATTGACGTCGACCAGCGCCGGGTCGATGTTGACGAACAGGCAGACAGCCGGCTGGCGGCTGCCGTGCAGCACGTCGCGGTAGGCTTCGCGCAGGGCGTGGCTGATGATCTTGTCGCGCACGAAGCGGCCGTTGACGAAGACGTACTGGCCGTCCTTTGCATCGGTCGCGCGCGTCGGGTCGATGGCAAAACCGACGATAGCCAAAGGGCCGGCCCCGGCCTCGACGGCGCGGGCGGCGCCGAGGAAATCGTCGCCGAGAATGTCAGCGATGCGCCGCGGCGCGTCGGCCGGGGCGAGCTGGAACAGGTTGCGGCCGTTGTGGGTCAGGCTGATGGCGACATCTGGCCGGGTCAGCGCCAGCCGGCGGACGGCGTCCGCGCAGTGGGCGAACTCGGTACTTTCCGACTTCAAGAATTTGCGGCGGGCCGGCGTGTTGAAATAAAGGTCGCGCATTTCGACGACGGTGCCGGCCATCAGGGCGGCCGGTTCGGGTTCCGCATCGGGCTCGCCTTTTAATTTCCAGGCATGCGCCGCACCGCGTTCGCGGCTGGTGATGCTCAGCCGGGCGACCGAAGCGACGGAGGCCAGCGCCTCGCCACGAAAGCCCAGGGTGCCGACCCGCTCCAGATCGTCGAGGCTGGAAATCTTCGACGTGGCATGCCGGGTCAGCGCCAGCGCCAGTTCATCTTTCGCAATGCCGCAACCGTCGTCGGTAATGCGGATCAGCTTGACGCCACCTTCTTCGAGATGCACCTGGATCGCCTTGCTGCCAGCATCAAGGCTGTTTTCGATGAGTTCCTTGAGGACGGAAGCAGGTCTTTCGACCACTTCGCCAGCAGCAATCTGGCTGATCAGCAGGTCGGGGAGGCGGGCAATGGTCGGCATCGGCGCATTATAATGCGGCCTCATTCAAACCCCGGCGCCCCGCATGGAACTCCTGACCCAATTCATCGAAATCGTCCTCCACCTCGACAAGCATCTGGCCATCATGGTCCAGCAGTACGGCTTGTGGATTTACGGCATCCTGTTCTTCATTATTTTCTCGGAGACCGGTTTTGTTGTATTGCCCTTTCTGCCGGGCGATTCGCTGCTTTTCGTGGCGGGGGCGCTGGCTGCCATCGGCGAGGGGGGCATGGATATTTTCACGCTGATGGGCGTGCTGATTGCGGCGGCGGTGCTCGGCAATACGGTCAACTACCAGATCGGGCGCTTTCTCGGGCCCAAGGTTTTCCACTGGGAGAACTCGCGTTTCTTCAATCGCGACGCGCTGATCAAGACGCACGCCTTTTATGAAAAACACGGCGGCAAGACGCTCATCATCTCGCGCTTTCTGCCGCTGTTCCGGACCTTCGCGCCGTTTGTCGCGGGCATCGGCTCGATGACCTACGCGCGGTTCACGGTCTTCAACCTGATCGGCGCCGTTGGCTGGGTCGTTTCGCTGTGTCTGGCCGGCTACTGGCTGGGCAACATGCCGTGGGTCAAGGCCAATCTGTCGGTGATCATCATCGGCATCATCGTTTCCTCGCTCATCCCCATCGGCTGGGGCTACCTGAAAAGCAAGGAAGCCTGATGCGCTGGCTGGCCGTCATCCTCGCTCTGACGCTGACGGCCTGTTCAACGAAGCTGGGCCGGGACGGCCGGACGGAATCCACGGTCAACCCGAAATATTTGCTCAAATCGGAAGTTGACCGTATCGCCGACACCAATCGAGCCGAGGTAGTCAGCGGCCTGCTGCTGATCGCCGACAAGCTTTACAAGCGCAACCCGAAGGAATGGAAGAAGGGCGGTGCGGTCAGCCGCGAGGCTGCGGTCGACCGCTTGCGCCAGCGTCAGCACGGCAGCTGGGCTGAATTCAGCGGTCTGCACGAAGGGGCGATAGCGTCGCTGGCCTTTACCGAAATTTATAGCGGCGACCGCGTCACGGCCTTGATCTACGGGCTGCTCAGCATGGTCGACGCGGCTTTCGAGCACAAGGACGAGTTTTACCTCCTCGACAGCCTCAACGAAATGAAGCTCTACAACAGCGCGCGCAACATGGATATCGCCATCTGGAAGCTGGGCCACGACCGCACGGTAGCCGGCGAGTTGTTCCTGCTCTCGAACGAACTCGATCCGGCCAACCGCAACCTGTCGTTCGAGCGCGAATTCGGTCGCCTCATGGGCCTCCTCGATTTCATGGCCAAGGTCGTTGCCGACCGCAATGGCCGTACCTTTTCCCGGCTGAGCCAGTCCGTGGCCAGCGCCATCTTTCTACCCGTGAGTTTTTTGAAATGAAGAAGATCGTCATCCTGATTTCCGGCCGTGGCAGCAACATGGAGGCGCTCATCGCCGCTCGCGATGCCGGCAATCTGCCCGTCAACATCGCTGCCGTGATCAGCAACCGGCCCGACGCCGCCGGACTGGAAACGGCGGCCCGGGCCAGCATCCCGACGCACTTCATCAACCACAAGGCCTTCGCCGGGCGCGAGGATTTCGATAGCCGGCTGGCCCAATGCATCGACGAATTCGAGCCTGACCTTGTCGTTCTCGCCGGCTTCATGCGCATCCTCTCCGACGGTTTCGTCCGCCACTACGAAGGCCGGCTCATCAACATCCATCCCTCGCTGCTACCGTCGTTTCCCGGCTTGCACACGCACCAGCGGGCGCTTGAGGAAGGCGTGCGCATCCACGGCTGCACCGTGCATTTCGTCACGCCGGCCCTCGATCACGGTCCGGTCATCATCCAGGCCGCCGTGCCGGTGCTCAATGGCGACGACGAGGCCAGCCTGGCGGCTCGCGTCCTGCGCCAGGAGCACCTTGTTTACCCGCAGGCCGTGCGCTGGTTTGTCGACGGCAAGCTGACGCTGGAAAACGGTCGTGTCCGCCTGGCCGACGAACTGGTCGAGCCGGCCGTGCTCGTTTCGCCTGCCACCATCTCGCCCGGGATTCGCTGAGGCGAAATGCCGCTCGCCTTCGTCATCGCGCTCGCCGCTTCGCTTGGCATTCATGCCGTCGCGCTGTTCGGCACCGATGTCGAAATCTTCGGCGGGGCGGACGAGCCGGCGCCTCTGCTGGTCGATTTGCAACCGCCACCGGCGGCTCCCCCGGCCGCCGAAAGGAAACCGGCCGTCAAACCACGCCCGAAGCCGGCCCCGCTGAGCACCGCCAAACCGTCGCCCAAAGCCGAATCCGTGGCACCGGACGCGGCGCCGGAAAGCCCGCCTGCCAAAATTGCCCCGAATTTGCCGTCGACCGTAGCAAACAAGGCGCCGGCGCCGGCCAAGCCGCTGCTGCCGGCCAAAGGCCGCATGCGTTTCGTCATTTACTACGGCACCCAGGGCTTTGAGATCGGGCGCGCCGAACACCGCTGGGAATTCACCGAGGACGGCCGTTACCGGCTCACCGGCATGACTGAAACCACGGGTCTGGTCGCCCTCTTCAAACCGCTTGTCTTCGAGAACGAAAGCAGCGGCCGGCTGGTTGCCGGCGGCCTGCAACCGGAAACCTACCGGACGCGCAAGAACGGCAAGGATGCCAACGAAAATGCCGATTTTGACTGGTCGACCGTAGCAGTCCGCCTGTCGCGCAGCGGCGCCAGCCAGCCGGTCAGCCGTGGCGCCCAGGACATCCTGTCGCTCAACTACCAACTTGCCTACCTGCGCAATCCGGAAGGCGGGACGACGGTCGGCGTCGTTACCGGCAAGAAATACGACCGTTTCGCCCTCGACTCGCTGGGTGAAGAGGAAATTGACATCCCGGCCGGCCATTTCCGCACCCTGCACCTGCGCGCCATGGGCGATACGGTCACCGAAATCTGGATTGCGCTCGATCGTTACCGCTTGCCGGTTAAAATTCGCTACACCGATAAAAAAGGCGACATCTTCGAACAAGTCGCCACCGAGATTGGATCACCATGAAAGCCCGCTTCACACCCGCCCTGTTTGCCCACGCCGAGGCCGTTCTCGGCCTGCTGCTGCGCTTCGATTACCCGGCCGACGCCGTCGTTTCGCGCTATTTCCGCGAACATCGCGAGCTCGGCCACGCCGACCGCGCCTTCGTCGCCGAAACGGTTTTTGCTGTGCTGCGTCGCGGCCGCAGCCTCGAAGCCCGTTGCGCCGGCAAGCTCTCCGACCGTCGTCGCCTGCTCGTCGCCCTGGCCGTGACGCGCGGCTGGAGCCAGCGCGAACTGGCCCCCGTTTTGAAAGCCAGCGAGGAAGAATGGCTGGCCGCTGCCAAGGCCATGCCGGAAGCCGACTTCCCGCCAGCCGTCCGTTGCGACCTGCCGGACTGGCTGTACAGCCGCCTCGAAGCCCAGTTCGGCGCCGAGCAAACGCTGGCCCTGTCGCATGCGCTGAACCTGCCGGCGCCGCTCGACCTGCGCGTCAATACGCTCAAAGCCAATCGTGAAGAGGTGCTGGCCAAGCTGGCCGAAGACGGCATCGCTGCCATGCCCGGCCCGCTCTCGCCGATTGCCGTGCGCCTGCGCGACAAGCCGGCGCTGGCCAAACATCCGCTGTTCGTCGACGGCGCCGTCGAGGTCCAGGACGAGGGCAGCCAGTTGCTCGGCTACCTGCTCGAACCGAAGCGTAGCGAAATGGTTGTCGATTTCTGCGCCGGCGCTGGCGGCAAGACGCTGCTGCTCGGCGCCTTGATGCGCAATACCGGCCGGCTTTACGCCTACGATGTCTCCGACAAGCGCCTGGCCAATCTCAAGCCGCGTTTGGCCCGTTCCGGCCTGTCCAACGTCCATCCGGCCCGCATCGAGCATGAGCGCGACACCAAGATCAAGCGTCTGGCCGGCAAGGCCGACCGCGTGCTGGTCGATGCGCCGTGTTCCGGCCTCGGCACGCTGCGCCGCAATCCCGACCTCAAATGGCGGCAGGACGAAGCTTCAGTGGCCGAACTGACCGTCAAGCAATTGTCGATTCTCGAAGCCGCATCGACCATGGTCCGCCCGGGCGGCCGTCTGGTTTATGCCACGTGCAGCCTGTTGACTGCAGAAAACGACGAAATCGTCGCTGCTTTCCTGGCCAAACACCCCGACTTCACGCTGGTTCCGGCCTCGGCCGTGCTGGCCAAGCAGGGCATCGCCTTCGACGGCGACATGCTCCGTCTGCTGCCCAATCAGCACAATACCGACGGCTTCTTCGCCGCGGCGCTGGAAAAGAAGGCGTGAGCGAGAAAAGCCAGGCCCTGCGCCTGATCAACGACCTCGTCGCAGATTTTCGCGATCCGGATTTCGTCTGGCAGGTGGTCGCGCTGGTCGCCTGCATCGGCCTCGCCGCGCTGATCGCCCACTGGTGGCGCGGCCGTCGTACCGAAGGCGAGGGGCGGCTGTCCGACGCCAGTGCGCGGCTCGCCTTCCCGCTCACCGGCATGGTCCTGACCGGTATCGCCATCGCCACGCTCGGCTCGCTCATTCACGTCAATCTGCTCAAGCTGGCCATGCCGCTGCTCGGCTCGATGGCGCTGGTGCGCGGCGTCATTTTCGTGCTCCGTCAGGCTTTTCCGCAGGCCACCTGGCTGACTGCCTGGGAGCGCATCATCGCCGCCATCGTCTGGAGCTGGCTGGCGCTTTACATCACCGATCTGGCGCCCTTCGTCATCGACGCGCTGGAGAGCGTGCAGTTCCACATCGGCAAGCAGCACATCGATTTGTGGACCGTGCTGCGCGGCGTGGCAACCATTTTCCTGACTGTCGTCTTCGCGCTGTGGATCGCCGGCGTCATCGAGGCGCGGCTGATGGGCATTCATTCGCTCGACGCCAATCTGCGCATCGTCGGCGTGCGCGTCGCCAAGGCGGGGCTGACCGTCGTCGCCATCCTGGCCAGCCTGGGCATGGTCGGCATCGACATGACGGCGCTTTCGGTGTTCACCGGTGCCCTCGGCGTCGGCCTCGGTTTCGGCCTGCAGAAGATCGCCAGCAATTACGTCTCCGGCTTCATCATCCTGCTCGATCGCTCGATCCGCATCGGCAACATCATCCAGGTCGGCACCGATGTCGGCGAGGTGACGCAGATCACGACGCGCTACACCGTGCTCAAGCACCCGGGCGGCAGCGAGTTCATCGTGCCGAACGAAACGCTGATCAGCAGCACGGTCCAGAACCAGACTTACTCCGACGCCCAGTTGCGCCTGGTGACCACGGTTGGCGTCGCTTACGACAGCGATCTCGATCTGGCATCGCGCCTGATGACCGAAGCCGCTGCCGCACAGGAACGCGTGCTGGCCGACCCGCCGCCCAAGGTTTTCCTGACCCAGTTCGCCGACAGCAGCATTAATCTGGAACTCGGTTTCTGGATCGATGATCCCGAAAAGGGCAAGGGCAACATCGTCTCCGACATCAACTTCGCCATCTGGCGCGCCTTCAAGGAAAACGGCGTTTCCATTCCCTTCCCGCAGCGCGAAGTCCGCATCCTCAACGAAGCGCAAGCGCAAGCGCCCGTCGCCAGCGCATGAAAAATGGCGCGGGGTGAGCGCGCCATTTCAATTTTGGGCTTTTTTTCCGGTTGACCGTAGCATCGCGGGCGGCGCACCCAGCGCTCCCGCTAACGGCAACTGACCAGCTCCGATCCGGCCCCAAGGCCGAGGGCACGGTAGAGCGTTGCCTGGTTGTTCAGTTGATTCAGCCGATTCAGGATGGCCGAGCGCTCGACCGCGCGTAGTCTGGCCTGGGCATCGAGCCATAATTGAACGTCGGTGCTGCCCGACTTGAAACGGGTCTGGGCGATAGCCTCGGCGCGCTGGGCCTGCGCCATCGATTGCTTCAGCTTCTCCGCCGCGGCGCGCAACTGGGTGCGTGCCGACAGGCTGCCTTCGACTTCGGCCAGCGCACTGTACAGGCGCTGGCGGTAGTTGATCACCGCTTCTTCGTGCTGGGTCTCGGAGACGCGGATGGCCAGCCGGGTGGTGTTCCACTGAATGAAGGGCAGGGTCAGGCCAACGCCGAGCGTGGCGACCGGATTCTGCACGAAGTTGAACAGTGCGGTGCTGGTCGTGCCGACACTGCCGGTCAGCGAAAAGCTCGGGTAAAAATAGGCGCGGGTGTAGTCGATATTGGCCAGGGTGGCGCGTAGCCGGAATTCGGCCGAATGCAGGTCGGGCCGGCTGGCCAGAATGTCGGCCGGCAGGCCGGCGCCAATCTCGGGCAGGCGCGCCTGATCCAGTTCGGCCGGCTCGACGACATCGGCTGCGGGCGGGTGGTTGAGGAGCAGGGCGAGGGCATGCCGGGCCTCGACCCGCTGCTGGACGAGTTGAGTGCGGGCGGCTTCCTGGGTGGACAGGTTGAGCTCGGCCTGGGCCATATTGAGACCGGAAATGGCGCCGGCGGTATAGCGGGTCCGGGTCAGGGCCAGGGTTTGCTCGGCATAGGCGATGTCGGCGGCGCTGAGCGCCAGCAGCTTGTTGAGATAGGCCAGTTGCCAGTAGAGCTGGGTGGTGGTGCCGAGCAGCGAAATGGCGAAGGCCCGACAATCGGCCTCGCTGGCCTTGGCTTCAAGGCGGGCGGCGGCGCGCTGGCTGGCCAGCTTGCCCCAGAAATCCAGCTCGAAACTGAGCGATCCGCTGACGCTGCTTGAATCGAAGTCGGCGCGCGGGTCGAAACGTCGGGTCCGGGCCGAGTTGGCGCCGACGGCGACGCTTGGCGTCAGATTGGTGTCGACCTGGGCAGCCTGAAGCTGCGCCCGGCGGACCCGAATCGTCGCTGTGGCGAAATCGTTGTTGCGGCGCAGGGCTTGCTCGATCAGCTCATCAAGCCGGGGGTCGCCAAAATTCTTCCACCAGGTTTCCGGGTTTTCGATGGCGTTGGTGGTCGGCGTTGCCCATTGGTCGGGCATTTGGATTTCGGGATCCTTGCCCGGGATGGGCTGGCTGGCGCACGCCGAAAGCAGCATGAAGCCAGCCAGAAAGATGCAACGCGGGAAGTTTTTCATGGGAGCCGGTCAGTCGCGTGACAGCGCGTCGTGGGGGTGCAGAAGGGATGCCTTGCGCGCCGGGAGAAAGCCGAAGGTGACGCCAATCAGCGTGGAGCAGCCGAACGCCAGGACGATGGATTCCCAGGTCAGGACCATTTTCCATTTGGTTACCGTGACGAACAGGGAAAAAACGTAGCCGGCCAGGAAGGAGACCACGATGCCGAGCAGGCCGCCGATCAGGCAGATGACGATGGCCTCGACGAGAAACTGTTTCATGATGTCCGAGCGGCGGGCGCCGACGGCCATGCGGATGCCGATCTCGCGGGTGCGTTCGGTGACTGATACCAGCATGATGTTCATGACGCCGATGCCACCGACCATCAGGGCGATCGAGGCGACCAGCGAGAGCATCAGGGCGATTGAGCGGGTCGTTTGCGCGTAGGCCTGGGCCAGGCTGTCCATGTTGTTGGTGAAAAAATCCCTGGCGCCGTGCCGGTAGGAGAGCAGCGTCGCGAGGTTTTTCTCGGCCAGATGGCTGTTCTGGCCTTCCTTGATGCGCACCGTGATGCTGTCGAAATGCTGCTGGCCAAAGAGGCGGATGCCGGCCGTGGTGTAAGGCATCAGGATGTTGGGGCCGGCGGCCGAAAAGAGGTCCTTGCTCTTCTTGCTGGTCACGCCGATGACGGTGCACGGGACGATGCCGATGATGATGTCCTTGCCGATGGGGTCTTCGCCCGAGCGAAAAAGCTCCTTGCGGGCCTCCTGGTCGATGACCACGACCTGCGACTGGCGCTGAATCTCGTCCTCGCGGAAAGTCCGGCCTTTGGCCAGGGTGACGCCGCGCACGGCGAAGAACTCCTCGCCGACTCCGGTGACCGTCCCGCTCACATCGGCGTTGCCGTAGCGCACGGTAAAGCTGGCCATGGTCATCGGCGTCACGCTGTGCACATAGGTTTGCTCGCGGATCGAAGCGATGTCGTCCGGCAACAGGGTGTGGATGCCTTCGGCCGGATCGCCCCAGCCGCTGCCCTTGCGCAGTTCGATGCGGTTCGAGACGAGGGGGCCTATGGTTTCACGGATGTGGCGCTGGCCGCCTTCGCCGATGGCCTCGATCGAGACGACGGAAGCAATGCCGATGATGATGCCGAGCATGGTCAGGGCCGTCCGCAGGCGTTGCGAGACGAGCGCCAGGCGGGCCATCTTGAAAGCCTCGCCAAGGCGCTTCAGGCTCGACCATGCCGGGCTGGTGGTTTTCGGGCGATGCCGGCGAGAAACCCGGCTGGCCTGCGAGGTCATCGACGGGGCGCGCACGTTGGGGTGATCATCGACGATGCGGCCATCGCGGATCTCGATAATCCGCTCGGCGTAGGCGGCAACATTCATGTCGTGGGTGACGATGATCACCGTATGGCCTTGCGCATGCAGATCGAGCAGGAGTTGCATCATTTCCTGGCCGGTTTCGCTGTCGAGTGCCCCGGTCGGCTCGTCGGCGAGGATGACCTTGCCGCCATTCATCATCGCCCGGGCAATGCCGACGCGCTGCTGCTGGCCGCCGGAGAGCTGGTTGGGCCGATGCTCGGCGCGATCACCAAGGCCCAGTCGATCGAGCAGTTTGGTCGCCGTGGCCAGCCGTTCGTGGCTGGGCGTGCCGGCATAGATGGCCGGCGTCTCGACGTTTTCCAGGGCGGACAAGGTCGGCAGCAGGTGATAGCGCTGGAAGACAAAGCCGAAGTGCTTGCAGCGCAGCCGGGCCAGCTCGTCGCTGCTGAGTAACTCGGTATCGCGTCCGCCGGCGATGTATTGGCCGCTGCTCGGCCGATCCAGGCAGCCCAGGATGTTCATGAGCGTCGATTTGCCCGAACCGGAGGCGCCGACAATCGCCACCATGGTGGCGGCGTGGATGGTCAGGTTGATGTCGGTGAGCACGGCGATCCGCTGATCGCCTATGGCAAATTGCTTGCCGATATTCCTGAGTTGAAGAATCGGTTTCAGCATGCGAGCGGCCTAGGATGCACCCTCGCCATCCTCGATGATGACCTCATCTCCCTCGTTCAGCCCGACGACCTGGATCCACACCCGGTCGTTGATGCCCGGCGTGACCATGACCGCGGTGATCTCGCCATCCTGGCCCAGGACGCGCACCGGGTAACGGCCATTCGGTTCGGCTCGCCCAAGGGCGGAGAGGGGCACGCACAGCACATTTTTGGCTTCCTGCAGGACCACGGTGACCTGTGCGGTCATGGCAATGCGCAGGCGATGATTGAGATTCGGAACGTCGAACAGGGCGTTGTAAAAGATTGGCCCGGTGCTTTTGCCATTGTCTTTCAACTCCTGGGGCGCCGGTTCGACCTTGCTGACTGTGCCGAAGTGCCGTTCGTTGGCGTCGCCGAGAATAGTGAAGTAGGCCGACTGGCCGGGCTGGATGCGGATCACGTCGGCCTCCGAGATCTGGGCCTTGACGGTCATTACATCGAGATTCGCCAGCTTCAGAATGACTGGCGCCTGTTGGGAGGCGACGACAGTCTGCCCTTCCTGGGTAACGATGGCGACGACATCACCGCTCATCGGGGCGATGATCTTGGTGAATCCGAGATTGGTCATCGCCGAGTTCATCAGGGCTTTTGCCTGGTTGATCTGGGCGCCAAGCGAGGCGTAATTGGCGCTCAGGAGCTGGACCTGGGCTTTCGCCGACTCGACCTCCTGACGGGAGGTGGCGTCTTTCGCCAGCATTTCTTCCTGGCGACGGAAGATGAGGTTTGCCTGCCACAGGCTGGCCGCGATGGCGCGGCGCTGCGCTTCGAGGCTTTCCAGGCTGGCCTTGGCCGAAATCAGGTCGTTCTGGGCCAGCTCGGGGTCAATTTCGGCCAGTAGCTGTCCTTTTTCCACGCGGTCGCCGAGCTGAACCTTCAATGACTTCAATTGGCCGGATACGCGCGCCCCAACGTCCACCTGCTGTTGGGCCTGCAGATTCCCGGTGGTTATCACCGAACTGAGCAGGTCCCGGCGGACGACCTTAGCGGTCAGATAGCCAGTCGACTTTGCTGCGAAAACAGAGTGTTGAAGGAGGAAGACGATCAGCGCCACCGCTGCCAGCAAGATCACCGAAATGGCTGCCCGTCGGGCTGTAATTTTTTGCAGGGTTCGATGAAATTGCATTCTCGGTCGTCGAATATGGATATGTCATGGGTGGCTGTAACGGGAAAGGCGATTCCCCACGACGATGCTCGTCGTCACAGGGAACCGCCAGATTTCGGTTCAGGTGATCCGAAACAGCTTAGTCGTCGTGATCTCTATCTTTGGACTTCGACTTTTTGGAGTCATGCTGGTCCCGGGAGTCGTTTCGATCCTTGGCGTTACGCTTGTCCTTCCGGTCGCGCTTGTCCTTGTCGTGATGGCCGTCGTGAGATGGCGGCGTCACGACCGGCGGCGGTGTCACAACCGGTGGCGGTGTCACAACCGGTGGCGGTGTCACGACCGGCGGAGGTGTCACGACCGGCGGAGGCGTCACGACCGGCGGAGGCGTCACGACCGGTGGCGGCGTTACGACTGGCGGAGGCGTTACGACTGGCGGAGGCGTTACGACTGGCGGAGGCGTTATGACTGGCGGCGGCGTCACGACCGGCGGCGGCGTCACGACCGGCGGAGGTGTCACAACCGGCGGCGGTGTCACGACCGGTGGCGGCGCCGTGACCGTATGGCACATCGCGCAAGGCGTTGTGCCCGTTGCCGGGTGGCCGCCTGACGGAGGGGGGGCAACGCAGGCGCCGCAACTTGGGATAGCGACTGCATTGCCCGCGATCATCGAGCCGACCAGTACCGGGGTGATCAGGGCGATGGCGCGAACAATCTTGCGCAATGAGCCCGCTGTTTCCGAAGTCATATCCTTACTTTCTGATTTCACTAACTTTCTCCTGTCCATAATGATGATTGGCTTGAATAGCCGCTATGCGAAATGCAAATTCGCCCGGAGGAGATAGGCATGAAATATGCCAGTGGGAAAAAATACCACGCAAAACAATGGCATGCAATTGGAATATGCTGATCAGATTTAATTGTTGGGTAGTTATTTGTTTTAAAACGCATATTGTGTCGCTGTTTGGCGACGCCGTTGCCGATCGATGTGGCTTATGGTCTTGTTTTATTGGGTATATGTCATGTCGCTTTATACGGACGTGACTATTGGTTTGTCTGCTGTTCGGCGGAACAAAATGCCTGGCATGAGGCTGGAAATTCGCGCGCTGCTTGAGCCGAATAGATCCGATCTGGCGCAATGCGGCATTTCAGTTTCGGTCATTTATTCCGGTTGACCGTGGGAATTGACTCGGATCGACGGAGCGGCGCCCGTGGGCGAGCAGGATCGGCGGCAGTAGCTGGCGATGAAGATCGCTGGCTGTTTGTAATTGCCGAAACCCTGGTCGGTGAAGGTGTCGCCGCACGGGGGCGGCCGAAGGCGCGCAGGAAAGTCCGGAAGACGGAATCCCGCAGAGCCTTATGGATTTTTCAGCCTGATCGTCGGCCGCGGGCAAAGCCCTATTTTCGTTCCCAGATGGTCACTTCGGACAGTGTGTGCTGGAACTTCCGTTTCGTTTCACGAATGACGAAGGGCACGGATTCAGAGCCGCGCACCAGACGGAAATGTTCGCCCAGCATGGCTTTCAGGCCATCGAAGGTAGCGAAATTCTCACCGTCCTTCTTGAAACCGCCGATCCACTCCTCGCGCTTGGTGTGTTCCGGCAGCCAGGTGTAGGGCGAGGTCAGCATGAGCAGGCCGCCCGGGTTCAGGCGCTCGTGGACTGTTTTGAGAAAGAGCGCCGGGCTGTACAGGCGGTCGATCAGGTTGGCGGCGAGGATGAGGTCATAGCCGGCGAAAACCGGCTTGAGGTTGCAGGCGTCGCCCTGGAAGAATTCGACCTTGGTCGCCATGTTGCTCAGGCCCAAGGCTGCTAGCGAGCATTCCTTGTAGCTGACCAGTTCGCCTTCTTCGGTCAGCGTGTAGCGCAGCCGGCCCTGTTCGGCCAGTTGCGTGCCGACGCCGATGAAGCGGCGGCCGGTGGCGCAGCCGAGATCGAGCGCCTTGCCGGCCGGTTTGTCGCCCATGGCGGCAATGGCCAGTTGGGCCAGGGTCTTCGGGAAATTGGCGACGCCGAAATAGTCGTCGCCGTAATGGAATTCGATGTATTCCGAAATCAGCCGGTCGGTTTCGTAGTGCGAAGCCGGCTGGGTGGCCGGCGCGTCGGCCACGACATAGCGGAAACCGGCATGCTGGAAGAAGTGGCGGCGGAAGGCGTAGCGCGAGACCGGCGCCGCCTCGTTGCCGCAGGAAATCCACGAACCGCCCTTGAACAGGTTGTGACGCTCGTCGAAGGTTGGCGTCGTGAAATCGTCGTAGATCGGATGGACTTCGAAGCCGGCGAACGGGTAGATCGGTGTTTCCAGCCATTGCCAGACATTGCCGATGACGTCGAAGAGCGGGCCGTGTGCAAAGCGATTGACCGGGCAGCTCGATGCCTTGTGGCTTAAACCGAGATTCGCCGGTACGTCGCCGGGCAGGTCGGCAATCCCGGCGAACTGGCGCAGTGCCTGCCATTCGTCCTCGCTCGGCAGGCGCACGGCCTGACCGCTCTCGCGTGCTTTCCAGTTACAAAATGCCTTGGCCTCGTGATAGTTGGTTTCGACCGGCCAGTCCCAGAGCATGGCGACTTCTTCGAGCATCAGGCGCAGGCGCCATTGGTCGCCATCCTTGATCCAGAAAGTTGGATGGGCGGCCTTGGCGAATTTCTTCCAGGCGGCGCCTTCCTCTGGCCACAACGTGTCGTCGGTATAGCCGCCGGCTTCGACGAAGGCGAGATACTCGCGATTCGACACCAGATAACGGCTGGCCTGGAATGCTGCGGTCGACGTCTCGTGGCAGCCGAATTCGTTGTCCCAGCCATAGATTTTCGGGTCGCTGCGGTCGCGGCCTAGGCGCAGCTCGGCGGCGGGAATGTCCACCAGCGCGTTCTCCGGCGCCGGCCCGCTGTCGCGACAGGGTTCCCAGGCCGGATGCTTCTGCACATATTTCAGTTGATGCTGGCGGATCAGCACCGACGAGGTTTCAAGGTGGATGCGCTCATGCTCGATGCCCATCAGGATGATCCAGAACGGGTCTTCCCAGCCGATGGGCAGGGTTAGCGATTTTGTGCGAATTATCCGGTCGACCGTAGCACGCACGCTTTGCCGATAGGCGCGTACCTCATCGACGCCTGGCCAGTCGTAACGCTGGTCGTTGAGGTCGTCCCAGCTCATTTCATCGACGCCGATGGCGAACATCGACTCGAAACCCGGGTTGATACGCTGCTCGATCAAGCCGGCGAGAACCAGCTTGTTGATGAAAAAGGTGGCGGTGTGGCCGAAGTAGAAAATCAGCGGATGACGCAGCGCAATCGGTTTGACGTAATACGCCTCGTCGCTGGTCAATACTTCGAACAACTGCTCATAGCGGTCGAAGGTGGCGTGAAAGTAGTCGAGGATCTGGAGACGCTTCTGCTCGGTGTCGGCGCCGGTCAACAGGGGCGTAGCGGAAAAAGTGGCTGGCTTCATGCGGTTACCGGTCGATGATGGTTCTGCGGGTCGGGAGTGATGACCTTGCGGCCCGAAGGCGAGGGGATGATTAAACAGGGATATTGTCGCGAAGGCAAAAAAAACCCCGCCACGAGGGCGGGGTAACAGGGAGTTTCTCGAATCGGGGGAAATTCGAGAGGAGGGTAAAACGGTTCAGTCCTTGTGCCGCTTGCTCAGCCAATGGCGGGCAACGGCGATGATGGCGCCGGCTGCAACGGCAGCGACAGCGGCCTTGAGCGGCTCGGCCTGACCTTCCGACAGCCAGTCGAATCCGGTGATGCCGATGAAGACACCGAGGGACTCACTGATCGGCAGGTTGTCCGCAAAGGCCATTAGCGATCGGTGCGGACGGGAATGGTGGCGAGTGCCGGCTGGGCTTGGGCCGCAGCCAGCTCGAACAGGTACTGGCGGGTGGCTTCGATGAATTGCTTGATGTTCATTTTGATCATTTCCTCGTTGTCCTCTTGATGGGATTGGTTTGCGTCCATGCCTCGCATTCTAGGGACGCACCGGGCCAGCGTCTGTGGCGCAAGCGTGGCTTGGAGGTAACAGGTTTTGATCTTCTGTGACGCTTTGTGACGCTGCCGAAAAGCCCTATTGGCGGGCCTTCCAGCTTAGCGTGAAGCGGGCGCCACCGAGCGGCGAGGCATCGGCCTTGGCAGTGCCACCATGCAGTTCGAGTACGCGGCGAGCGATGGCCAGGCCGAGGCCGTAGCCGCCGGTCGAGCGGTCGCGCGAACGGTCGAGACGGGTGAAGGCGGAGAAGATGTGTTCGCGCTCTTCGGGCGGGATGCCGATGCCGTCGTCGTCGACGTGGATCAGCATGTTGTCGCCATCGAGCTCGGCGCTGACGGCAATCCGCGTCGCGGCACGAGGTCGACAAACAGGTTTTCGGGCAGTTTGTCGGTGTTGACCGTGACATCAAGACGGCGACCAAGCAGACGGACCGATTCGACCTCGTCGGTCAGCCATTCGGCCAGCTTGACGCTGGAAAAATGCGGCTCCGGGGCTTCGCGCTCGAAGCGGGCGTAGGTCAGACTGGTGTCGATGAGCTGGTCGAGTTCGTCGAGATCGCCTTCCATCATCGCCCACAGCCGCTCGCGTTCCTGGCGTATTTCGGTTTCGGAGAGCATTTCCAGCGCGAAGCGCATGCGGGCAATCGGCGTGCGCAGTTCGTGGGAGATGCCGCAGGAAAGCTCGCGGTGGGTGGCGAGCAGCTGGCGAATCCGTTCGGCCATGCTGTTCATCGTGTCGGACAGCGGGGCGAATAGTTGGGTTCGGATCGTCGGCGAACGTGCGTCGAAATTGCCGTCTCCGAGATCGATTGCGGTCTGGCGCAGGCCTTCGAGGTCGCGCCAGACCGGGCGAACCCAGAACCACAGGGCGATGGCGAAGATCAGGCCGATCAGGCTCCAGGTCAGCAGGCGCAGCCGGAGCTCGAGTGGCAGGCGCTCGGTGACCTCCCGGTTGCGGTTCGAGGCCAGGGGGCCGACGACCAGCACCTTGCTGCTCGTGCCGAGGCGGTGATACATGATGTCGCCGTCGTGGTCGATGGCGATGTCGCCGGCGTCAAGCTTGATGACCTGCTTTGGGGTCAGCGTGTGGTCGAGGGTGATGCGTTCGACGATGCCCAGCCGATAGGAGAATTTTTCGTCGATGTCCTTGATGTGCTTGGCCCATTCCCGGCGTGGGTGGCGGAAAAGCTCATCTTCGATCAGCGTGATCGTGCCGCGCATGAAACGGCGCGCGTAGTCGTCGGTAATGCCGCGCTGGGCGGTGGAAATGACGAAATCAGCCGTGAAGGCGATGGCCACAAAGGAGCCCATCGCCAGCAGGTAGAAATTGAAGAACAGCTTGGACAGGCTGTAACGCCGTCCGCGCCAGCGGGGCAGGGCTACCCGGATCAGCGAGCGGGCCAGCCCCTCGTTTTTCTCCTTCGGTCTGGCTGCGCCGGCTTCGGGATCAGTTCCAGTCATGCTTGCTGAAAAGGTAACCCTTGCCGCGCACGGTCTTGATGCGCGTCGGATTTTCCGGGTCGTCGTTCAGTTTCTTGCGCAGGCGGGAAATGCGCGCGTCGATGGAGCGATCCAGTCCGTCGAAACCGATGCCGCGTAGTTCCTGCAGCAGGTCGTCACGCGACAGCACATTGCCGGCGTGCGTGGCAAGCAGCCAGAGCAGGTCGAATTCGGCGGTGGTCAGGTCGATGGTCTGCCCGCTCAGCGACGCCGTGCGGGTTGCCTGGCTGATGCGGAACTGGCCGAACACCATGCTTTCCGATTCGCCATTGCCGGCCTCCGCCGCCGTCGGCAGGCGGCGCAGCAGGGCCTTGATGCGGGCGAGCAGGACGCGCGGCTGGACCGGTTTGGCGATGTAGTCGTCGGCCCCCATCTCGAGGCCGAGAATCTGGTCGAAATCCTCGTCGCGCGCCGTCAGCATGAGGATCACGCCGCGATACTGGGCGCGGACAGCGCGGCAGACTTCGAAGCCATCCTTGCCGGGCAACATGACGTCGAGAATAACCAGGTCGGGCTGCTCGGTCAGAATCCGCGCCTCGGCAGCGTCGCCGCGCGGCTCGATGCTGACTTGCATGTCGTTCTTGGTCAGATATTCGGCCGTCAGTTCGGCCAGTCGTTCGTCGTCCTCGACGAGCAGGATGCGTGTAGTCATCCGCCAATCTTAACCACCTGCCGGGCGGCGGTCCACCGTCACGTGCCGTGGCGGGCAATCCTACGGTCAACCGGGAAAAAGGCCAAAATTTCAAGTCTCCTCGGCGATGGCATAGAATCCCGGCTCATCGTCACTTGAGGAATTGCTTTGATGAATTGGTCAAACGTGCCCATGCGGGCCTGGTTCGCGACATTGGGCCTGGGTTGCCTGGGGCTCGTCGCGGTCGGCATGGAACTGCAAACCCTGCTCCGTCTGGCGCCCTGTCCGCTCTGCATCTTCCAGCGCCTGCTCTACATCGTGATCGGCATCATCGGCCTGCTCGGCTTCGTCTGGCCGGCCGGAAGAATGCTGTGGGCGGCGCTGGCCGGCGGACTCGGTATATTTGGCTTTGGTGTCGCCGCTTACCAGACCTGGATGCAGGCTTTCCCCGACCTAGCGCCGGAATGCAGCTTCACCGACCCCAACGCCATTGAGCGTTTGGTCGACTGGCTCGGCATGGAGTGGCCGTCGATGTTCCTGGCCACCGGTTTCTGTACCAGCCGCGACTGGGAGTTCCTTGGCCTGTCGATGGCCAACTGGTCCGTGGTGATCTTCGCCGGCATCGTGGTCTACGCAGCATTGCTTTTCAGGCAGAAAGCGCGGGCCTGAAAAAACAAAACCCGCCGAAAGGCGGGTTTGTCGAATGCTCTGGAGAAGCTGAATTACTTCAGCTTTACTTCCTTGTAAGCAACGTGCTTACGAGCCTTCGGGTCGTACTTCATGAACTCCAGTTTTTCAGGCGTCGTGCGCTTGTTCTTGGAGGTGGTATAGAAGTGACCGGTGCCAGCTGTGGATTCCAGCTTG
>PHCH01000117.1 GCA_002840785.1 Betaproteobacteria bacterium HGW-Betaproteobacteria-4
AAAATGATCAAAATTCAGGAGCTATTAAATGGCAGCTAAAGAAGTCAAATTCGGTGATTCCGCCCGCGCCCGCATGGTCGAAGGCATCAATGTCCTGGCTGACGCAGTCAAGGTCACCCTCGGTCCCAAGGGCCGCAATGTTGTCCTCGAGCGTTCCTACGGCGGCCCGACGGTCACCAAGGACGGCGTTTCCGTCGCCAAGGAAATCGAACTGAAAGACAAGTTCGCCAACATGGGCGCCCAGATGGTCAAGGAAGTTGCTTCCAAGACCTCCGACATCGCCGGTGACGGCACCACCACCGCCACCGTTCTGGCCCAGGCCATCGTCCGCGAAGGCATGAAGTACGTTGCCGCCGGCATGAACCCGATGGACCTCAAGCGCGGTATCGACAAGGCTGTCGCTGCCACCCTCGAAGAGCTGAAGGGCTTCTCCAAGCCGTGCACGACGACCAAGGAAATCGCCCAGGTCGGCTCCATTTCCGCCAACTCCGATGCTGACATCGGCGAAATCATCGCCAATGCCATGGAAAAGGTCGGCAAGGAAGGCGTCATCACCGTTGAAGACGGCAAGTCCCTGGCCAACGAACTCGACGTCGTCGAAGGCATGCAGTTCGACCGCGGCTACCTGTCGCCCTACTTCATCAACAACAGCGACAAGCAGCAAGCGCTGATGGAAAACCCGTTTGTCCTGCTCTACGACAAGAAGATTTCCAACATCCGCGACCTGCTGCCGATCCTCGAACAAGTCGCCAAGGCCGGCCGCCCGCTGCTCATCATCGCTGAAGATGTCGATGGCGAAGCCCTGGCTACCCTGGTGGTCAACAACATCCGCGGCATCCTGAAGACCGTTGCCGTCAAGGCCCCGGGCTTTGGCGACCGTCGCAAGGCCATGCTCGAAGATATCGCCATCCTGACCGGCGGTACCGTCATCGCCGAAGAAACCGGTCTGTCGCTGGAAAAGGCTGTCCTCAAGGATCTTGGCCAGGCCAAGCGCATTGAAGTCGCCAAGGAAAACACCATCATCATCGACGGCGCCGGCGAAGCCGCTTCCATCGAAGCCCGCGTCAAGCAGATCCGCATCCAGATCGAGGAAGCGACCTCCGATTACGACAAGGAAAAGCTCCAGGAGCGTGTTGCCAAGCTGGCTGGCGGCGTTGCCGTCATCAAGGTTGGCGCTGCCACCGAAGTCGAAATGAAGGAAAAGAAGGCCCGCGTCGAAGATGCCCTGCACGCTACCCGCGCTGCCGTTGAAGAAGGTATCGTCGCCGGCGGCGGCGTTGCCCTGATCCGTGCCCGCGCTGCCATCGGCAAGCTCAAGGGTGACAACCACGACCAGGACGCCGGCATCAAGATCGTCCTGCGCGCCATGGAACAGCCGCTGCGCGAAATCGTCGCCAACGCCGGTGACGAGCCGTCTGTTGTTGTCGACAAGGTCCAGCGTGGCAAGGGTAACTACGGTTACAACGCTTCCACCGGCGAGTACGGCGACATGGTCGAAATGGGCGTTCTTGACCCGACCAAGGTGACCCGCACCGCACTGCAGAACGCCGCCTCCGTGGCCGGCCTGATGCTGACCACCGAGTGCATGGTTGCTGAACTGGCTGAAGACAAGCCGGCCGGCGGCATGCCCGACATGAGCGGCATGGGCGGTATGGGTGGCATGGGCGGCATGGGAATGTAATTTCCCGCCAAACAAGCTTCACCGCTTTGAAGAGCCCCGCCTTGTGCGGGGCTTTTTTCTTTAAAATCAATATGATCGAGTATGCCGTTTTGTTGTTGTCTGTAAGTTGCCAGTAAGTAGTTCGCACTAAATTACGCTCCGCAGCAATACACCTCTATAACCAAAATCCTGAGGAGCAAGTCAATGCAAAACGTTCTGGATCGGATTACCGCCAATCCGAAATTCCTGGAGTTTGTCGCCATGCGCAGCAAATACTCCATCATCATGGCCATTATCAGTGCCGCCGCTTATTACGGCTTCATTCTGCTGGTCGCCTTCGACAAAGAGTTCCTGGCTACGAAGATCGGCGCCGGCTACACCATGAGCATCGGTGTGCCTATCGGCGTCGGCGTCATCGCTTTCACGATTCTGTTGACCTGGATCTACGTCCGTCGCGCCAATGGCGAATTCGACGCGATCAACGAGGCGCTCATCAAGGAGGCACGGAAATAAGATGACCAAATTCACTAAGATTCTGGCCGGCCTTCTCGCGCTGGCCCTCGCTGGTGGCGCCATCGCCGCCGGTGCCGACCTCGGCAACACCACCAAGCAGGCAACCAACTGGACGGCTATCGTCATGTTCGCCATCTTTGTCGGTGGCACGCTGTTCATTACCAAGTGGGCTGCCGCCAAGACCAAGTCGGCGGCTGACTTCTACACCGGCGGTGGCGGCATCACCGGCTTCCAGAACGGTCTGGCGATTGCCGGCGACTACATGTCCGCCGCGTCCTTCCTCGGTATTTCCGGTCTGGTTTTCGCCAACGGCTTTGACGGCCTGATCTTCTCGATCGGCTGGCTCGTCGGCTGGCCAGTCATCACCTTCCTGATGGCCGAACGTCTGCGCAACCTCGGCAAATTCACCTTCGCCGACGTCGCTTCCTACCGTTTCGCCCAGACCCCGGTGCGCATCTTCGCGGCTTCCGCTTCCCTGGTCATCGTCGCCTTCTACATGATTGCGCAGATGGTCGGTGCCGGTCAGCTGATCAAGGTGCTCTTCGGCATGGAATACATCTACGCTGAAGTCATGGTCGGCATCGTCATGATGATGTACGTGCTGTTCGGCGGCATGACCGCAACCACCTGGGTGCAGATCATCAAGGCCTGCATGCTGCTGGCCGGTGCCACCTTCATGGCGGTCTCGGTTCTGCTGCAATTCGGCTTCTCGCCGGAAGCGCTGTTCACCAAGGCGGTTGAAGTCCACTCGAAGGGCGATGCCCTGATGTCGCCGGGCGCCCTGATCAAGGATCCGATCTCGGCCATTTCCGTCGGTATGGCCCTGATGTTCGGCACCGCTGGTCTGCCCCACATCCTGATGCGCTTCTTCACCGTGCCGAACGCCAAGGAAGCCCGCAAGTCGGTTGCCTGGGCAACCACCTGGATCGGTTACTTCTACATCCTGACCTTCATCATCGGTACTTCTACATCCTGACCTTCATCATCGGTTTCGGCGCCATCACCAACCTGGTGCAGAACCCGACCGAGTTCTACGTCGGTGGCGAACTGGCCAAAGGCCTCAAGGGCGGTGGCAACATGGCCGCCGTGCATCTGGCCAAGGCGGTTGGCGGCGATCTCTTCCTCGGCTTCATCTCGGCCGTGGCCTTCGCCACCATCCTGGCCGTGGTGGCCGGTCTGACCCTGTCCGGCGCTTCTGCCGTGTCGCATGACCTCTACGCTTCCGTCTTCAACAAGGGCTGCTCTTCCGAACAGGAACTGCGCGTTTCCAAGATCACCACCGTTTGCCTCGGCGTCCTGGCGGTGGTTCTCGGTATCGCCTTCGAAAAGGAAAACGTCGCCTACATGGTGATGCTGGCTTTCGTCATCGCCTGCTCCTCCAACTTCCCGGTGCTCTTCATGTCCGTGCTGTGGAAGAACTGCACCACCCGCGGCGCCGTGGCCGGTGGCTTCGTCGGTCTGGCCTCGGCCGTGATCCTGACGATCGGCTCGGCCAGCGTTTGGGAAGCGGTCATGCACAACCCGAAGGGTTCCGCCTGGTTCCCGTACAACTCGGCCGCCATCTTCTCGATGACTGCCGCGTTCTTCACGATCTGGCTGGTGTCCATTCTCGACAACTCCGCCCAGGCCCAAAAAGAACGTGCCCTGTACCCGTCGCAGCAACTGCGTTCGGAAACCGGTCTGGGTGCCTCCGGCGCCAGCGGCCACTAAGCTGACGATTCACCCGTCAGCAAAAAGCCCGGGGCTTCCCGGGCTTTTTTTCGTCTTCGATTTTGGGCTATTTTTCCGGTTGACCGTGGAGAGTCGCTATCAGGTGCCGTCATCGTGAAAACGCGGACGTGCTTGTGCACTGCGGAAATCGCAGGGCGGATTCTTTGATAGACTGCGAGGCTTGGGTGAGGAAAAAAACGGTAGGGGGTTGCCCAGTGCAGGTCGGGTAACCCCCTGAGTAGCGGTGTTAACCGCGTACTCCAAAGACCATAAAAGGAGAACAGCCCGAACAGAATAATGCGACAGGCTTACAGAAATCTTACGTGGTCACTGGCCCAAACGGACACATGCGCATTCTTATTGCTGAAGACGACACCATCATCGCCGATGGACTTTCCCGCTCGCTGCGTCAGGGCGGCTATGCCGTAGACTGGGCGCCCAACGGGCTCGATGCAGACAATGCGCTGCTTACCGTTGCCTACGATCTGCTCATCCTTGACCTTGGCTTGCCCAAGCTGTCAGGGCTTGAGGTCCTCAAACGCATACGCTCGCGCAACTCGCAACTGCCGGTGCTCATCCTGACTGCCCTCGACGGCACGGGGGATCGCGTCAAGGGGCTGGATCTCGGGGCCGACGACTACATGGTCAAGCCCTTCGAACTGCCCGAGCTCGAAGCCCGGGTACGGGCCCTGACCCGCCGTTCGGCCGGAACCTCGCCGACTATCCAGTGCGGCGCGCTGACCTACGATCAGGTGGGGCGTGTCGCCCTGGTCAATGGCGAGACCCTCGATCTTTCCGCTCGCGAAGTCGGCCTGCTCGAAGTCCTGCTCAGTCGCATGGGCCGCCTGGTCAGCAAGGACCAGTTGGTCGATCACCTCTGTGGCTGGGGTGAAGAGGTCAGCCACAACGCCATCGAGGTCTACGTCCATCGGCTGCGCAAGAAAATCGAAGCCGGCGGTGTCAAGATCGCCACCGTTCGCGGCCTGGGCTACTGTCTTGAGCGACCTCAGGGAGAGTAGTTCGCCGGCCCCGGTATCCGAAACCGAGCGCTCGCTGTTTGGCGAGATTCTCGACTGGATGCTGGCGCCGCTGCTGTTCGTCTGGCCGCTCAGCATTGCCTTCACCCATTATTTCGCCAACAACGTCGCCAACTATCCCTACGATCAGGCGCTGCGCGAACACGTCACGGCCATCGCCCGCCAGGTCAAGCTGGTCAACGGCAAGCCGCTCCTGTCGCTGCCGGCCTCGGCCCGGGCCATGTTGCGGGCCGACGAGACCGACAGCGTCTATTTTCACGTCCTCGGTGCCGGCGGCAAATTCCTGGCCGGGGACAAGGATCTTCCCGCTTCCGTCTCCGCCTCGGCCATGCCGCTTGCCGACGCCATCGTGCCCGGCGAGGTTTACATGCGCGACGCCGAGTTCAAGGGACAGGACCTGCGCATGGCCTACACCTACCTGGCCGAGCCGAGCATGGCCAGGTCGCAATGGGTACTCATCGAGGTCGGCGAGACGACCGAAAAACGCAGTCAGCTGGCCAACAAGATCGTTGCCAGCGTGATTCTCCCGCAGTTCATCATCATTCCGCTCGCCGTCATGCTCGTCTGGTTCGGGCTGTCGCGCGGCCTGCGCCCGCTGACCCGCCTGCGCCAGACCATCGAGGCGCGCGAGCCGGACGACCTGTCGCCGATCGCCACCCGGCGAGTGCCGGAAGAACTGGAGCCGCTGGTCGAAGCTTTCAATGAAATGCTCGACCGCGTACAGCGCAGCGTCTCGGCACAGCAGCGCTTCGTTGCCGATGCCGCCCATCAAATGCGCACGCCGCTGACCGGACTCAAGACCCAGGCCCAGTTCGCCATGCGCGAAACCGATCCCGAGGCCCTGCGCCATGCCTTGCGACAGATCGCTACCGGCGTCGACCGGGCCGGCCGGCTGATCAACCAGCTGCTCACCCTGGCGCGCACCGAGGGCGGCGAAGCGGCCCAGCAAAAGCACGAACCGCTCGATCTGGTCGACCTCATCCGCGATGTGGTGACCGAGTGGGTGCCGGTCGCCATCGAGAAAAACATCGATCTCGGGTTCGAATCCGACAAGTCGGCGATGATATCCGGCAATCCTTTCCTGCTGCAGGAGCTGGCCAAGAACCTGGTCGACAACGCCCTGCGCTATACGCCGGCGGGCGGGCATGTCACCTGCCGGATCGTGGCCAATCAGGCAACGGTGCTGCTCGAGGTCGAGGACGACGGGGTCGGCATCAGCGAAGAGCAGGCCGAACTGGTCTTCGAACGTTTCTATCGGGCCGACGATGCGACCACCGAAGGCAGCGGCCTGGGCCTCGCCATCGTTCAGGAAATTGCCATGCAGCATGACTCCCGCGCCAGCCTGCGGCCGAATCCGCGTGGCCGTGGCGCCGTGGCCCGGATCGCCTTCGCCACCTGGCATCCTCCGGTTCCGCCACCGCCGCCGCCGGATGACTTCTCCGAACTCTACCGTCAGTCGCCGCCAATCGGTCCGTGAGTCCTCAAAAACCGCTCTGGCGGTTGCAGAGGCGCGGTGACATCGCTATAATGCGCCCTCGTTTGGCCAATTAGCTCAGTTGGTAGAGCAGCGGATGCAAACACAAGGGTTCTGGCCTTTTTCACGTCCAGGGTAGTCCGATCAGGTCTATTGCAATCTGACGGTAAGTGACGGTAGATTTGACGGTAACTCATCATCACCGCAAAGGTGTTACCGTCATGTCGCTCTCCGATACCTCTATTCGCAACGCAAAACCGTCAGAAAAGCCTATCAAATTGGCTGATGGCGGCGGCCTGTATTTGCTCCTGAACACCAGTGGGGCCAAGTGGTGGCGACTGGATTACCGCTTCTCCGGCAAGAGAAAGACGCTTTCGATGGGTGTCTATCCAGAGGTTGGATTGAAGGCAGCACGAGACAAGCGCGATGAAGCTCGACGCTTGCTTGCTGACGGTATCGATCCTGGTGAGAATCGAAAAATCCAGAAGGCAGCACGATATGAGCGCTCAGAAAGCAGCTTTGAGGTTGTTGCTCGTGAGTGGTTTGCCAAGTTTTCCCCGAATTGGGCTTCTAGCCATGCCGTTAAAATCATTCGCCGGCTGGAAAGAGATGTGTTCCCCTGGCTTGGTGATCGTCCGGTCGGCGAAATCAAAGCAGCAGAGTTACTTCGTGCAATCAAGAAAATCGAAAGCCGTGGTGTCTTGGAAACTGCGCATCGTGCGCTACAGAACTGTAGCCAGATTTTCAGGTATGCGGTCGCACATGGCCTGTGTGAACGAGATCCATCTTCTGACTTGAGAGGGGCCCTGCCACCGGTCAAGGGTAGGCATTTTGCAGCGATTATTGATCCAGCAGGTGTCGCGAAATTGCTCCATTCATTTGATGAGTTCAAGGGAAGCTACGTCGTTCTTTGTGCTTTGCGCCTTTCTCCGCTGTTTTTTGTTCGCCCTGGTGAGTTGCGTACTGCTGAGTGGTCTCAGTTTGACCTTGAGGCAGGAGAGTGGCGATATATCGTCTCCAAGACCAATACCGCACACTTGGTTCCTCTTGCAACGCAGGCAGTGACGATACTGAAGGATATTTTTGCTCTGACCGGACATGGGCTGTATGTCTTTGCAGGAAGAGATCCTCAACGGCCAATGTCTGAAAACACCGTTAACGCGGCGTTGCGCCGCCTTGGCTATGACACCCAGAAGGACATGACTGGGCATGGTTTTCGTGCCATGGCTCGGACGATTCTCCATGAAGAACTGCACTTCGATCCTGTGGTTATTGAGCATCAATTAGCTCATAGCGTTCCTGATGCATTGGGTACTGCATACAACCGGACCAAGTTTCTTAAGGAGCGCAGAGTGATGATGCAGAAGTGGGCGGATTATCTCGACAAGCTGAAGGCGGGGGCGGAAGTAATTCCATTGATAGGTAATGTGGCATAAAGGCCTTGAGCCTAGCTACAAAGTCATTTTCTGCATTCAGTAAGCTACCGGAAGGCGAATTCACACAACTCGGCCTCAGCGGTCATTGGCATTTCCTACTGCAAACAGCCGTTGTGCCTCACTTACCGGTCATTGAGGGATAATTCTGGGGGCACCATCGCCGATCAACAGTCAGTAACCGGGAGCCATTTCAGATGAGCATGTATGACCACATTCGATGTGAGGTTCCGTTGCCTGACGGGTTCGAAGGTGAGCCACTGTTCCAGACCCAAGATTTCGAACGTGTTCTGGCCACCCACGCTATCCGGGAAGACGGCCTGTATCTAGATGATGGTCACTACGAAACCGTGCCTAAAGCGGAGCGGCCCCACCCCGATGCGGAAGAAGGGACGCTGGAAGAACTGAAGGGCAGCCTTCGTTGGGTGCCGAACCTGGTGCTTCACCCTGAGACTCACGGGGTTTTTAATTTCTATGGCAAGGATGCTGCCGGAAAACAGCATGGCTATGAAGCCAAGTTCATGGACGGAGAGCTTATAGGCATCAAGGTCCAGTTAGATCCGCCCAAACCAGACGTACCAGACACTGAGTTAGGTTAAACGGCGGCAACGTCGATTGCTGCCGTTCACGTACGGCAGCGAGTTTTTCGGCCAGACGAATTTGAACGGCTGCTTGTCGAATTCCGCTGCTCACCCTTTGTGCCCTAAGCGGCAGCATAACAATCAAAAGCAGCTTGGCTGCAAACAGCCTTGAACCAGTCACACGGCAAAGCAACCAAGCCCCTATCTCCGCGGAAACTGCATCATAATCATCCTTCATTAAAAAAAGCACCATGCATAGGTTATGAGTAGCTCCACAAATATCGTCGCAGACTACTACTGCGTCAGCCATATCTCTGCCGCAACTATTCCCAGTTCGCGCTTGAGCGACATCCTCGCCAGGATGCATCAGGGACGGCCGCTGACGAAACATTCGCTGGACTTTCTGCAACAACAGAACCTTCCGGGCCTATATCGCCTTGCCTGCGGCGAAATCACCCATGAGGCATACATCACGGGGCTTGATCCCGCATCGTTGAGCAAACATCAGGCGGCGAAGGTGGCGAATGAAACTAAGGAAACTGCGCTGCAGGCCCTTGCAGCCCACTACCGCGTTCGGAAGACCAATCACCCCTCTGGCAGTGCAGTCCACGAAGTTGACCGGGAGACTGAACGCAAGCTTCGCCGCAAGCGTGAGCGTGAGGCTGACGAAGCCGCCGACAAGGCGCGAAAGGTGCGCCAGGCGGAATGGAAAGCACAAAGGGAGCGCAATTGCGAACTGGCTGCCGCTACTTACCGCACTTGCGCGATCACCTCTGGTTATACAGAACTGACCGCCCTGGACCTCGCTCGTTACTTCCATCTGGAACATGTCGCCGCTGCGGCCAGCCCCCCGATGAGCGATCTTCTAACGGCTCTCTTTCAGGGGCGCACGCTAACAGAGCATGAGTTTGCATTTCTGATTCAAAACGCTCCAAGCCACTTGTTTCAACTCGCTTTCGGAAAATTGACCATCGAAAGCTACATTCCAATAGCAAAAACCGCCGAAGCCGAGGCGCTTGCTCATAAAGCTCGAAAGGATGCAATCGAAGCCGCTCGAATCGCACGCGAGAAAGACCCCGAATACATCGCGATGATTCAAACGCAAGCACTATACAAAAAATATGAAATATCGCTGACTGATGAATCGTTGCGGCCACGCATGACGAAACTCCTCCAACAGATTGATGCAGGTAACCGGCTCCCGAAGGAAGAATGGATGTGGCTCAGTACCGCAGCCAAAAAACATTTCACGGTGGAACTACGAAATGCGTATCACCGTCTCGAAGCAGATTTCCACGCCGATCAATATCGTCGTACTCAGGACCCATGGAACGTAATCAATGCCAGTAAGCACTACCGAAAGTGTGCGCAGCCGAAAACTGCTCTCGAGCTGATTGACAGCGTTCCACACGATCGACTCAAACAGCCGAAAGTTCGGTCCGCGATATTCACCACTCATGGTGGTGTGATGCGCGACCTCGGGCAGCGATCAGTAGCAATCGAATTGGGCGAGACGGCGCATGCGCTGATGCCGAAGGACTACCGACCCTGCACACTGCTTGGTGCAGTGCATATGGAACTGCAGCACTTTGAAAAGGGCCACGAATGGTATGAGAAAGCCCGAGAACGAGGCGCCCCCGAACAGGGCATCGACTCCGAACTTCGAAGCATCTTCCAGCAACTGGATTCGGTTGGACGTGAAGCCATGAAAACCTTCCTGCTCGCGGAAGATTCGCATCGATATCAGTGGCTTAACGAGAATAACTCCCAGAGAGCAAAGAAGCGGAATGGTTGAAGTCAGCTTCCTCAGGAAAGTAGTCGCCTAAAGGAGCTCGTTGAGCTAGAACCAAATGACTGCAACTGGCAAACTCTGCCTGATCACAAACGGTGAAGGGGTTGTCCGGCAACAACGTGCCCAGAACTGTCGGTAGTGAGCCCTAAGTTGAATGACCGATTCACCGCAGTTTGCCGACGTTGAGGTGAAGTAACTCAGAACTATTCTGGTCACTAATACCTTACCAGCCTCTTAACTCGTTCTGTATTTTGTAAATCAAATTGGCGGCCAAGCCAATCCTTGGCTTCTGAAACAGTTCCCATAACTTCAACTGGATAGGATGCAAGTTTTTTGGATGTCAGAGTGCTCTTAATTACATTGGCTAGATTTTCGTCGAAGCAGACAAACACGATCCGACAATTTGGATTGACAGACTGAAAACCACAATGGATTACAGCAAGATCAGTCATGGAGTCTGGGGTGAGTGTATGCCCAGTAACCTCGGCTAAATCCTTGACGATATAGCGCACGTCTTCAAAACGCTCATCGGACTGAACTTCAACGGCAGCCTGAATGAAATCGATAGCAGTTACAAAACCTGATAGCTTTTTATAAACACCCGCAGGTTTCCAGATGGAATCGTAGATCATTTCAAGTCGCAAAGAAGGTGTTACGGGAAGAGTCTTACCGTGATGGTAATACGTTTGCCATTCTGATCTGTTGGGTAACGAACATAGTGGTGAGTCGCTTCGTTATATGGGTTCATATCCGGCAGATTACCGATAAGAGCAGGCGCTCGAATGACCACTCTTTCGCACCAGCGTATGTCCGCAGTTGGCCGATTAGGTGAGTTGGCCCCTGCGTCAATAAGCCGACGTTCGCCCCGCAGGATAACAATCAAACTCCGATCAACAACAGAAGGAGTCTGACATGGAATCCGACCAACACCGGGTGCCTTGGAATAAAGGTAAGCTAGTCGGCCAGAAACCACCGCTGAAGCCAAAAGACATCTGGGCGATCCGAATTTACCTACAGAACGCCCATCAGGTTCGAGACCTGGCTATGTTCAACCTGGCAATTGATAGCAAGCTGCGGGGCTGCGATCTCGTGAATTTGCGCGTTCGTGATATCTCACACGGCAACCAGATACTCGCGAGAGCAATGGTCGTGCAACGAAAAACTCAACGGCCAGTGCAGTTTGAACTGACAGAGCCAACCAGGGGCGCTGTTGCCGCATGGATTACGAAGGCGGCGCTGAAGTCCGAACATTTTTTGTTCCCTAGCCGACTATCCAATTCGCCCCATGTTTCGACCCGACAGTACGCCCGGATCGTCCATCAATGGGTTGCTGCAGTTGGGCTCGATTCGACAGTCTACGGCACGCACACAATGCGGCGAACCAAGGCAACGCTGATCTACAAGAGAACGAAGAATCTGCGTGCGGTTCAGTTGCTGCTCGGGCATAGCAAGCTGGACTATCTCCCGCGCCGGACTATGTGCCGTACATTCTTGGTGCCCTGATCTACCGAGGGCTGGCGACGATTTCGCTGGACATTGTCATCCTCTTTGGCGGCACATCTGCTGAGCACCTCGGCACGTTTGTCATCTGGCTGGGCAATCAGCAATACTCGGCGGGCTACGCCTGCATTGTGGCGAGACACGCATTGGCCTTTTGCCGATGGAGCGAGAAGGCCGGCATTGACGTTGAAGCACTAACTGATGACGACATCGAACGATTTCAGCGCAGCCGGGCTCGGCGCCGTTCGCGACGCCCAGAGACCTGCCGCCAGGAACGACAAGCGTTGACTCTGCTGTTTCTCTTTCTACGTGAGCAAGGGTACTGCGCTGCCGCTACTTCACACACGACGGCTGTTGACTGCGTCGCCGCTGACTTCGCGCAACACCTACGACGCAATCACGGGCTGGCGGCGGCCACCGTTGACTCCTACACCAGGTTGGCCCGACAGTTTCTGGTCTGGCGTTTCGGGCAAGCAGAGGTCTGCCTGCATGACCTTCGCCCGGGCGACGCTATCGCGTTCGTTCGACAAGAGTCCAAGCGCATGGCACCCCCGGCCGTGAAGGGTGTTGCCAATTCGTTGAGGTCTTTCTTACGTTTCTGCGAGTTCCGTGGCGAAGTCCCCGCTGGACTCGCCGCCAGCGTGCCATCCGTCGCCACCTGGACGACCACGCCGCCGATTCCGAAGGCGATCGCTGCTGAGCACGCGCAGCGCGCCATCGACAGCTGCAATCAGTTGACTGCGATCGGATTACGTGACCGTGCTGTGCTGCTGCTTCTGGCTCGCCTCGGGCTGCGCGCCAGCGAGATCATCAGACTGACGCTGGACGACGTCGACTGGGACCAGGCGCAACTGCGTATTCACGGCAAGGGCGGAAGGCAGAGCCTACTGCCGCTGCCAGCCGATGTTGGTACGGCCATTGCCGCGTATCTGCAGCACGGTCGTCCGACCTGTGGGGACCGGCACCTCTTTCTTCGCTCCATGGCGCCAGTCCGTGGTCTGCTGGACGGATCGGACGGTGTCGGTTCGATCGTGCGCTACGCACTTGAGCGGGCCAAGGTCGACGCACCGCATCGTGGCTCACATCAATTCCGACATGCCCTGGCCGCTCAGATGCTGCGGAAAGGCGCGTCGCTACCCGAAATCGGCCAAGTGCTGCGCCACCGCAGCCCGCAGACCACCAGTATCTATGCCAAGGTGGATCTGGAGGCGCTGCGAACCGTGGCCATGGCTTGGCCCGGGAGTTTACGATGAACACCTTGCGCGAAGCACTGCAAGAATATATCGATCTGCGCCGGGGGATGGGCTACAAAATGCACTGCGAAGGGTTGTTGTTGCCGCGGTTCGTCAGCTTCATGGAAGAGCAACATGCCGAAAACATCAACGTCCGGCTGGCAGTTGAGTGGGCTCAATGTGCATCAGTACAACCCGCTGAATGGGCACGACGGCTTTGCTTCGTGCGCGGCTTCGCCCGCCATCGCAGCGCCACCGATAGCCGCACGGAGATACCTCCGCTTGGCCTATTGCCACACCACTCCACGCGCGCCAGACCACACCTGTACACCGAGGACGAAATCAGTCGGCTGTTGGATGCGGCGTTGGAGCTTCCCGTGAACTGGCCATCGACACCGCTGCGCCCGTGGGTGTTCCACGGCCTGATCGGCCTGCTCAGTGTGACAGGTATGCGCCTGTCCGAAGCGCTGAATCTCAAGCTTGCCGACATCGACCTCAAACAAGCGGTCCTGACGATTCGTGGCGCCAAGTTCGGCCAGTGGCGCTTGGTGCCAATCCATCCCTCAACCAGCGCGATTCTGGCCGATTACATCGAGCGACGCGCGCAGTTCTTCCGCCACCCGGTCTCCACCTATCTGTTCGTCTCGCGGCGTGGTACTCGCCTTGACGGTGGTCATGTTCATCGAACCTTCTACACGCTGTCACGCAGCACGGGCCTGCGCGCAGTCGGTGCGAGCAAGGGGCCGCGCCTGCACGACTTCAGGCATCGCTTCGCAGTTCAGACGCTTACGCGGTGGTATCAGGAGGGCAAGGATCCTGGTCGCGAGATTCCGCTGCTGTCGACCTACCTCGGGCACGTCTGCATATCCGGCACCTACTGGTACCTGAGCGCCAATCCTGAGTTGATGGCTCAAGCGATGACCCGGTTGGAGCGGCGCTGGGGAGAGTCGTCATGAGTGGCCAACCCAACTTCGGTGTTCTCCTGGAGCGGTTCTTCACCCAGCGCCTGATGCAGCAGCGCCAGGCCAGTGCACACACGATTGCCTCGTACCGCGACACCTTCAAGATGCTGCTGCAATTCGTGCAGAAGCGCCTGCGCAAGGCGCCCTCGGCATTGGCGCTGGACGATATTGACGCGCCCCTGGTGATGGCCTTCCTTGATGAAATGGAGGTGGCACGCGGCATCACTGCCCGCACGCGCAACCTACGGTTGACGGCTGTGCACTCGTTCTTCCGCTTTGCGGCCTTCGAGGCGCCGACGCACTCGGCGCAGATCCAGCGCGTTCTGGCGATTCCGGCTAAGCGGTTCACGCGCGCGCTGGTGCCGTTCCTCAGCCGACAGGAGGTCGAGGCCCTGTTGGCCGTGCCGGATCAGCAAACCTGGTCGGGTCGCCGTGATCACGCATTGCTACTTCTGGCTGTGCAGACCGGGTTGAGGCTGTCGGAACTGACAAGCCTGAAACATGAGGATCTACACGTCGGCATTGGTGCCCACGTTCGGGTCATCGGCAAGGGACGCAAGGAGCGGTGCACGCCACTAAGCAAGAATACGCGTGCTGTACTGGCCGCATGGGCGCGAGAGCCGCCGCTGACCGAGGGCCAGCCGCTGTTCCCCAACGCACGCGGTGGCAACCTGACCTCTCACGGCGTGCACTACCTGCTCAACAAGCACGTCAGAACTGCCGCCGTGAACTGCCCTTCACTAAACAGCAAACGTGTGAGCCCTCACGTGTTGCGTCACACGACCGCCATGGACTTGCTGCAAGAGGGCGTTGAGCAGTCGACGATCGCGATGTGGCTCGGGCATGAGTCGATCGAGACGACGCAGATTTATCTGGATGCCGATTTGGCGATGAAGCAGGCCATTCTCGACAAGACGACACCACCAGAAGGCAAACCCGGTCGGTACCGGCCTGATGATCCGCTACTCGCGTTTCTTAAGGGCTTGTAGCGCAACCATCTATGTCCCGCGAAGTTCATGTGCATGCCCAGCCATTGGCGTTTGCATGTGCTGCGGGACATAGTCCGGCGCGGGAGATAGTCCAATTT
>PHCH01000118.1 GCA_002840785.1 Betaproteobacteria bacterium HGW-Betaproteobacteria-4
CCTGACTCCCCCACATCCGCCGAAAACCCCGGCACCGCAGGAGAGGTGCGCATTCTACGGATTAATCCTACACCGTCAACTTAAATCTGAAAATTTCTGATCGGGACGCCTAATTGACTCGAAAAATCAACCAATCACTTCGTAGCTAACCTCAAGAATATCTATCTCGCGGATGCCTATCGGACTCTGGAAGCGGATCGAGTCGCCCTCCCGGGATTTGAGCAGGGCGCGCGCCAAGGGTGAAATCCAGCTTATGCGCCCTTTCGAGACGTCGGTTTCATCTACGCCAACGATGGTGTAGGTGTTTTCGACGCCATCCGCATCGGCAATCGTGACACGAGCACCGAAGAAGATCTGATCGTTATTTCCCTGACGTAGGGGATCGACGATTTCAGCGTTCTCAATACGCTTGGTCAGGAAGCGAATTCGGCGATCAATTTCCCGAAGGCGACGTTTGCCATATATATAGTCGCCATTCTCCGAGCGGTCACCGTTCGATGCAGCCCACGCGACAACCTCCACGACGTGAGGGCGCTCGCGTTTGACCAGATGCTCCAACTCGTCTTTCAAGCGGGCGTGGCCGGCGGGCGTAATGTAATTGCGTGTCCCGGCCGGGAGTTTCAGTGCTGGCGGGAGGTCTTCTTCATCGTCTCCGTCACTCTCCCGCACAAACGCCTTGTTCATCAATAGCCGATACTGTAATGCTCGACATCGACGCGGATCAGTTCGCGCCCCAGCAGGGCGGCCGTGTTCTTGGCGAATTGATCTGCCCAGGCCGGCTGGTCGCGGAAACGCGCCTCCCCGGCATACTTGGCAACGCTGAGAATGCGGTCGACGGCAAGAATTTTTCCGGTCGGCGTGGCGACATCGCACTCCAGAACGGTGAACTCATGATCGAACCATTGGCGCGCCGTATCGGATTGCGCCCCGCTGGAAAACTTGAATTCGAATTCTTTTTCCTTGCCGAACGAGACAATGACGTGGTGTTGCATTTCTCTCTCCTCCATAGTTCTGTTCAGGGTATTCTAGCAAAACAACAGAAGCATTCAGGAGCCGAAAATGTCACTTCATCCGCTGACGGACACCGAGATCAGCGACATTCATGCCCAGTTGCATGAATTACAGATAGAACACCGCGACCTGGATTTGGTCATCACCCACCTGATCGAGAATCCGCCCCCGGAAGACTTGCTCATTCGCCGGCTGAAGAAACGCAAGCTGTTGTTGAAAGACCGAATCATCCAATTGGAGCAAATGCTGGTGCCGGACATCCCTGCCTAATGCTCACTCGGCGGAATGCGAAAGAATATCCAGTAAATCCCGCCTATCAATCCGGCCACGGCCAGTTCCCATAGCACGGGAAGCATCCAGACCAGGCTTGCCAGCAAAGCCAGCAGCAGCGCAAAAAGTGCGATTTTTGCCATCGAAGAATCCGCGAAACGATATATCAGACGAGCGAAGCCATGGCTGCGCTGCCTGCTCCCAATAAGTGCCGATGATGCTATCACGCCCGATGGTGACCACCTGGCATCGCGCTTTCGATGAGGCCGATTCTTGCCGCTAAAATAGGGCATGCCTTGTCCGCCACTTCCCGCCGATGCCTTTGGCGACCGCTTCGCGCTTGATACGCTGCCCCTGGCCCGGGGCGCTGCTGGCTACGCGGTCCAGATGCTTGACACCGACAAACTCCTCGACCGGCTGACCGGCACTTTCCTGCCGGTCCGCTCCGAACAACTCGACGGGCTTTTCGACAGCTTCGACGATGCCTATGCCGGCGCATCGGCCTGGGTGGAAATGCATTGCCCGCCCCCTGAAGACCACCGGCTGGCCATTGTGCCAGCCAGTTTTGATCACCTATTGAACCGCCACGTCCTGATATATGGCGTTCTCTGCGGTCAACCCTGATTTTTGCCCAATTTCGGAGCCTCCCCATGACAGCTTTCCAAACACATCCGCTTGGCCGCAGCGACTTCGTTGTTCCTGAAGTCTGCCTCGGCACCATGACTTTCGGCGAACAAACCAGCGAGACCGACGCTCACGCCCAACTCGACTACGCGCTAGCCGCCGGTATCGGCTTCATTGATACGGCCGAGATGTACGCTGTTCCGCCGCGCGCCGAAACCTGTGGCGCCTCGGAAAGCATCGTCGGGCGCTGGCTCAAGCACCAGCAACGCGACCAGATCCAGATCGCCACCAAGGTTGCCGGACCCAGCCGCAACCTGAATTGGATCCGCAATGGGCCGCCGGCGCTCGACCGCGCCAACATCCGCGCCGCCCTCGAAGGCTCATTGCAGCGCCTGCAGACGGATTACATCGACCTCTATCAACTGCACTGGCCGGAGCGCAATCAGCCGATGTTCGGCCAATGGCAGTTCGATCCAACAACAGAGCGGGAGTGCACGCCGATCCGCGCGCAACTTGAAGCGCTCGGAGAACTGGTGCGCGAGGGCAAGATTCGCCACATCGGCGTCTCCAACGAGCACCCGTGGGGCATCATGGAATTCACCCGGCTGGCTGACGAACTCGGCCTGCCGCGCATCGTGTCGACGCAGAACGCCTACAGTCTGCTCAACCGGACTTTCGAAACCGGCCTGGCCGAAGTCTGCCATCGCCAGCAAGTCGGCCTGCTCGCCTATTCGGCACTGGCTTTCGGCCACCTGACCGGCAAGTATCTGGCCGACCCGAATGCTGCTGGCCGCCTGACCCAATGGCCGGCCTTCGGCCAACGTTACAGCAAGCCGAACGTTGCCCCAGCCGTTCAAGCCTACGTTGAACTCGCCCGCAAACACGGCCTGACGCCGACGCAACTGGCGCTCGGCTTCTCGCGTTCGCGCTGGTTCGTCGCCAGCACCATCATTGGCGCCTCGTCGCTGGCCCAGCTCAAGGAAACCCTGCCAGCCACGCAGACAGCGCTTTCGCCCGAAATCCTCGCCGAAATCAACGCCATCCACCTGCGTTACACCAACCCGGCGCCCTGATGGAATCGCTTTTCGTCCGCCTCGCGGAAGCCTTGGCCGCTTCCGAAATTGGCCAAAAAATCCGGTTGACCGTAGCAATCGCCGCCGACTGGCGGGCTGGCCAGCTCGATTGGCATGACACCGCACCGGTCACGCTGGTTTGCGGCCGGCCGGCCAAACCGGAACTGCTGCCGCACAAAGACGTACCGAATCGCAGCCCGGTCACGCCGGAAGGTCGGGCCCGCTTGCTCCACGCCATCGTGCACATCGAGTTTTCGGCGATCAATCTCGCCCTCGACCACGCCGCCCGCTTTCGCGGCCTGCCGCAAGCCTATTACGCCGACTGGATCGGCGTCGCTGCCGAAGAGGCCGAGCATTTCGAACTGCTGCGCGCCCGCCTGCAATCGCTCGGCTACGACTACGGCGACTTTCCGGCCCACGCCGGCCTGTGGGACATGGCGGAAAAAACCACCGACGACGCCCTCGTCCGCATGGCCCTCGTCCCGCGTCTGCTCGAAGCGCGCGGCCTCGACGCCACGCCGCCGATCCAGATGAAACTCGAACAGGTCGGCGACATTGAGAGCGCCCGCGCCCTCGACATCATTTTGCGCGATGAAATCGGTCACGTCGGCCTTGGCGATCGCTGGTTCCGCCACCTGTGCACCGAGCGAAAGCTCGAACCGGAAAGCACCTACCGCGACCTGCTAACCCGCTACCAGGCCCCCTGGCCACAGGGAAAAATGAACGAATCAGCGCGCCTCGCAGCTGGCTTCAGCGCCGGTGAGCTGGCGGTCCTCGCAAAAAAAAGGTAGAATAATCAGTTCAATGCGTTGATGTTTCGCCCGCAGTCATTCCGAGCAGCCACCGGTCTCGTAGGTTCTTGTGCAGGATTCACCCCAGTTATAACAATGTGAATGGCGACGAGGAAAGGAAACAACATCTATGTCGTCTACTCCCGACAGCTTCGCCGATCTCGGCTTAAGCGAAACGCTACTCAAAACACTGATCGAAATCGGCTACGAAACACCCTCGCCGATCCAGGCCCAATGTATCCCGGCCCTGCTCGAAGGTCATGACCTCATCGGCATGGCCCAGACCGGCACCGGCAAGACCGCCGCCTTCGCGCTGCCGCTCATGGAACAGATCGATGTCAAGCTGACCAAGCCGCAAGCGCTGATCCTGACGCCGACGCGCGAACTCGCCATCCAGGTTGCCGAAGCCCTGCAAACCTACGCCAAGAACCTGCCCGGCTTCCATGTTCTGCCGATCTACGGCGGCCAGAGCTACACCATCCAGCTCAAGCAATTGTCGCGCGGCGCCCACGTCATCGTCGGCACGCCCGGTCGCGTCATGGACCACCTCGAGCGCAAGACGCTCAACCTCGACAACCTGAAGACCATGGTTCTCGACGAAGCCGACGAAATGCTGCGCATGGGCTTCATCGACGACGTCGAATGGATTCTCGAACGCACCCCGGAACAACACCAGACCGCGCTGTTCTCGGCCACCATGCCGGAACAGATTCGCCGCGTCGCCCAGAAGTACCTGGTCAACCCGCGCGAAATCAAGATCAAGTCGGCCACCGCCACCGTTGCCGCCATCCGTCAGGTTTACTGGCAGGTTTCCGGCATGCACAAGCTGGACGCCCTGACCCGCATTCTCGAAGTTGAAGAAGACTTCGACGCCGCCATCATCTTCGTCCGCACCAAGACCGCGACGGTTGAACTGGCCGACAAGCTCAACGCCCGCGGTTACGCCGCTGCCGCGCTGAACGGCGACCTCAACCAGCAGATGCGCGAACGCGTCATCGAGCAGTTGAAGTCCGGCGCCCTGGACATCGTCATCGCCACCGACGTCGCCGCCCGCGGTATCGACGTGCCGCGCGTCAGCCACGTCGTCAACTACGACATCCCCTACGACACCGAAGCCTACGTGCACCGCATCGGCCGCACCGGCCGGGCTGGCCGCACCGGCAATGCCATCCTCTTCGTTGCGCCGCGCGAAATCCGCATGCTGCGCACCATCGAGCGCGCCACGCGTTCGCCGATCGCCCCGCTGACCCTGCCGAGCCGGGCCGACGTGACCAACAAGCGGGTCGCCGACTTCAAGGGCAAGGTCGCCGAGGTGCTCAACGCCGAAGGCCTCGATTTCTTCGCCAACATCGTTTCGCAGATCGCCGAGGAACAGAACGTCGGCGCCGAGGAAGTCGCTGCCGCGCTGGCCATGATGGCCCAGGAAGGCAAGCCGCTGCAGATCGCCGGCGAAGACCCGCGCCCGGCCCCGGCCGCCTCGTTCGACCGCGACAGCCGTCCGCGTCCGGGCAGTTTTGACCGTGACGACCGCAAGCCGCGCTTCGATCGTGGCGACAAGCCGAGCTTCGAAAACCGTGGCGAACGTCCGCGTCGCGAAGAACGCCCGGCCCGTTCCGCGCCGAGCGGCGACATGGTGCGTTACCGCATCGATGTCGGCCGGGATCACGGCGCCCAGGTCAAGGACATCGTCGGCGCCATCGCCAACGAAGCCGGCATCGAAAGCCGCTTCATCGGCCGCATCGCGCTCTACGACGAGTCGAGCACGGTCGAACTGCCGGCCGGCATGCCGGGCGAAGCCGCCAACGCCCTGAAACGCACCCGCGTCCGCGGCGTGCCGATCAACCTGCGTCCGGACGAAGGTCGTCAGGATGGCGGCGCTGAGCGCAAGTTCGACGGCGAACGCAGCTTCAAGAAAAAAAGCTTCGACCGCTAATCGCACCTCGCCAGCAAGGAACCCAAGGCCACGGCAAGTCCGTGGCTTTTTTTCGTCTGGTGTTTTGCGTTGTCGAATACGCAAAACGGCTATTTGATAATTATTCCTATTTACAAGCCAGATGCAACCCCATATGATGAGAACCATTCTCAATAACAAGTCGTCAATCATGTCTAGCCTGCTTTTCAATACCGCGCTGGCCGGCCTGCTGCTCTGGCTCATGGTTGCCGGCCTTTCAACCTGACTTTCCGCAAGGAGCGACCATGCCAAGCAGCGAACTGTGGGCCGGGGCCTTGAGCCTATTGCTCATACATCACGAAACCGGCTGCCGGCATTCGGCCCTCAATGCCGCCCGCCTGCTCGACCGCATCGGCGCGCTTGACGAGATAGACGCCGACACCCGCAATCTGTGCGAACGGGCGAGCAGCCGCCTGAGTTCGGGAAAGGAGCAACATCATGCTGGCACCGCTTGAAAACCGTGCCCTGCTTGAGCGTGACGACGGCGATCCGCAGGCTGACCTTAGTCCGCTGCCCGTCGACAAAACCGGCCGACGCCTGGCTGCGCTGGAATCCGAAATCGCCGCCCTGCGCTCCGCCTTGCGCCAGTCGCGCCAGACCCAGCGCCGGAGCGCCACGATTTCGGCCAGAAAAAGCATCGCCCAGCTCAACGAGATCAATGTCTTGAAAGCTGTCGTCGCCGCCCAGCGCCAGCGGCTGGCTGATTTTGAATCCGGTCAGGTGATGATCGAACTGGGCCGCCAGCTACAGCAACTCAGCGCCTCGAACAACGATTTGAGCTGCGCCGCCCAGCGCGTCTGGCAGCTCGAAAAAACCATCCGCGCCGCCCATGCCGAATGCGAGCGACTGGCCGGCGAGCGCGATGCGCTGGTCCAGCACTTCCACTGCCCGCTGGCCAACAGCCTGCCGTTTTAGGCCCGCCACCGGATTTTCCCGCCGCAGCGAGGCCTGCGCAGCAATCCCACGGTCAACCGGAAATTTTCGCCAAAATTGAAATGCCGCTTGTCCGGCCGGGAGCCGCTAACCGGCGGCGCGTTTGTCCAGCCACTTGAGCAGCATGGCGAACAGCACCTCCGGCTCGACCGGCTTGGCGACGAAATCGTCCATGCCGGCGTCAAGGCAGACCTGGCGGTCTTCCTGGAATGCGTTGGCGGTCATCGCCAGGATCGGCGCCGGCCGACGCCCCGGCAGCCGGCGAATGGCGCGCGTCGCCTTGAGTCCGTCCATGACCGGCATCTGGACATCCATGAGGATCAGGTCGTAATCGGCCAGGCCGGCCTTGTCGACGGCCACGGCGCCATTTTCGGCAATATCGACCGACCAGCCGAGCACTTCGTGCAGCAGTTCGAGGGCGACGATGCGGTTGATTTCATCGTCCTCGACAAGCAGGATGCGAACGCCGGCATGGCGGGTCTGCAAGGCCAGCTCGGCCTCGGCGGCGGGCAGATCGGCAGCCGGCTGGCCATCGGCCCGGGTGGCCGGCGCCGCGGAAGCGCAATCGCGGGCCAGGCGCAGGGTCAGCGCGAAGGTGCTGCCCTGCCCGGGCACGCTGGTCGCCTTGACCTCGCCGCCCATCAGGCTGACCAGGCGCCGGCAGATGGTCAAGCCGAGTCCGGTGCCGCCGTGCTGGCGGGTGGTTGAAGTGTCGGCCTGCTCGAACGGCTCGAAAATTCGTTCGAGCGCTTCCGGCGCTATGCCGATGCCGGTATCGACCACCTCGATGCCGATCAGCACCTCGGTCGCACTCTCCTCGCGAATATCCGCGCGCACCGTGATGCCGCCCTGATCGGTGAATTTGATGGCGTTATTGACCAGGTTGAGGAGGATTTGCTGGATGCGCAAGGCATCACCGATCAGCGGCATGTCGAGCAGTTTCGGCGCAATCTCGCGCCTGAGCCACAGCCCCTTGGCCTGGGCCCGCTCGCCGAGCAGGCTGTCGACATTCGCGAAGAGCGCCCCCGCCAGGAAAGGCACTTCTTCCAAAACCAGCCGTTCGGCCTCGATTTTCGACAGGTCGAGCACGTCGCCCAACAAAGCCAGCAAATGATTCGCCGCCTGGTTGATGCGCCCCAGGTTCTCGACCTGGCCGGGATCGACATTCTGCCGGGCCAGCATGTGCGTCAGGCCGATGATCGCGTTCATCGGCGTGCGCACTTCGTGGCTCATGTTGGCCAGGAAGGTGCTTTTCGCCCGGTTGGCCGACTCGGCGGACTCCTTGGCCTGCGACAGCTGCTGCGTTCTTTCCTCGATCAGCGACTCGAGATGATCGCGATGACGCAGCAATTCGGCCCGCGATGCCTCCCGCTCGGCCGACCAGCGCGTTGAAATCCAGCCGCCCCAGGCAATGCCGGCCAGCCCGACGAGCCAGATGAACAGATGGCTGATGCCAAGATTGAAGCGCGACGCTTCGATCTGTTTGAAATACGGCGCCAGCGGCAAATTCAGCCCGGTCGCACCGCGCATGTCGCCCGTCTTGTAGCCGAGAACGGCATGGCACTTGTCACAGCCCGGCTCCATGCGCATCGCCCGCAAGTAACGCAGATAGGGTTTGCCGGCGACGTTCTCGACCTCCCATACCTCGCTCTTGTCGCCCCGCACGAAGGCTTCGAGCTGACGCTTTTCCCAGGTGTCCGGGGCATTGCCCGGATTCAGATAGCGCAGCCCGGTAATACGGCCGCGAATGCCGTAATCGGTGGCGTAGAGATCCATCATCTGGCGCAGCATCGAGGCCGGATTGAGCAGCGTCAGCTTTTTTCCATCGCTGGTCGTGACATCCCGACCCGGCACATGCGACAGCCAGGGCACCGATTTCTGGGCTTCCGTGATCGGCACGTAAACCCCGCCATGCAGCGTGCCCCAGCGCCGAAAGGTGATGTCCTTGTTGAGATTGGCGCGGGCTTCAGCGTAGGCCATTTCCATGGCCTGGTTGCTGACATTGTGGAAATTCCACACCATCGACAGGATCAGGACCAATGTCCACACAACGGCAGAGAGCAGGGCCAGACGAACGGAAAGGAGTTTTTCAGCCATAACGCGTCAGGGTTTCATGCGAAGAGAAACTTATCTTGAACCCAAATTAAGAAAATTGCATAAACGAGCGGAACGACAAGCCTGCGTATCCCGCTCCGGACAGCCCTCGCCAAGTCCTCTCCGCCACTGCGCGGCAATCAACCATTCCTACGGTCAACCGGAACAAATCGGCAATTTTGCAACAGGTGGCCAACCCCCGACGGGTAACAACTTGCCGATCAATTGCAAATGCGATACATTCTCATTCGTGTTCTTCGCTTGCCGAAATGGGTGAGCGACCTGTATGCACGGTCAGCCAGCCTTACGCCAGCCAGCCTGTTTTCAACTGACTAGCCGTAGGACTGCCTTCCAGCGCCAGGGATCAATGC
>PHCH01000119.1 GCA_002840785.1 Betaproteobacteria bacterium HGW-Betaproteobacteria-4
CAGGAAAAGGATGATCGGCCAGCCGACGAAGAAGCTGATGGTGTAGATGAAACCGTCGAAGCCCTTGGCGTAAACCAGCGAGGTCAGGCCGAGCAGGGTGGCTGCCGACATGTAGTCGCCGGCAATGGCCAGACCGTTCTGGAAGCCGGTGATGCCGCCGCCGGCGGTGTAGAAGTCAGCGGTCGACTTGGTGCGCGACGAGGCCCACCAGGTGATACCGAGGGTGAACAGCACGAAGACCAGGAACATGGCGATGGCGCTGACGTTGATCGGCTGCTTCTGGACGCCTTCCAGCGTGCCGGGCGCGGCGATGGCGGCGAAGGCGAGCAGGCAGCCGGCGATGAGGGCGATGAGTGAACGCTTCATTTGGCGGACTCCCGGAGGATCTGTTCGTTGAGCGTGTCGAATTCGCCATTGGCGCGACTGATGTAGATGCCGGTAGTCAGCCAGGCGCCGACGACAAGGATGACGCCGATCGGCCAGCCGAGGGTGATGATGCTGCCCTCGCTGATCGGCTGGGCAAGCCAGGCCGGATTGAAGGCGGTGATCATCATGAAGCTGTAGTAGGGCACCAGCACGACGAGTGAAAGGATGATCGCGAAGCGCGTGCGCTTGCCGACCATTTCGGCAAATTTCGGATTGCTCCGGATTCTTGCCTGGATATTGGGTTGAGACATGGTCCCTCCTGAATTGATGGATAGTTGATACGGCTGTGCTGTTCTCGTTTTTGTGTTTTTTTCCGGTTGACCGTGGGATTGCCCGGCCAACCTGGTTTCAACTACATATTTGGGTAATTAGGCCCACCGCCACCTTCCGGCACCGTCCAGTTGATGTTCTGGGTCGGGTCCTTGATGTCGCAGGTCTTGCAATGCAGGCAGTTCTGCCCGTTGATCTGGAGGCGGGGCTGGCCCTCCTCCTCGCCGAGGATTTCGTACACGCCGGCCGGGCAATAACGCGTTTCGGGCGAACCGTACTTGGCGTAATTGACGCTGATGGCGACGCTTTCATCCTTCAGGCGCAGGTGCGTCTGCTGGTTTTCCTCGTGGTTGGTGGCCGAGAGGAAGACCGATGACAGGCGGTCAAACGTCAGTTGGCCATCCGGCTTGGGATAGGCGATCTTCGGATGACTGTTCTTGTCGCCGAGCTGCGTGTGGTCGTCGTGGTGATGCAGGGTCCACGGCGCCTTGCCCTTGAAGACATAGGTGTCGATGGCGCCATAAGCCAACGCGCCCCACAGGCCCCATTTAAAGGCCGGGCGGATGTTGCGGACCTGATAGAGCTCGTCCCACAACCACGATTTCTTGATCTGCTCGGCGTACTCGGTGGCTTCCGCCCCGGCGTTGTCCTTGAACAGATGCTCGAAGACCGCCTCGGCGGCGACCATGCCCGACTTCATCGCCATGTGCGTGCCCTTGATCTTGGGCACGTTGAGGAAGCCGGCCGTGTCGCCGATGAGTAAACCGCCCGGGAAGGTCAGCTTGGGGACGGACTGGTAACCTCCCTCGGACAGCGCTCGAGCGCCGTAGGAAATGCGTCGACCGCCTTCGAAGTAACCACGAATCGCCGGGTGCGTCTTGTAACGCTGGAATTCCTCGTAGGGCGACAGCCACGGATTCTTGTAGTCGAGGCCGACAACCATGCCAATGGCTACGAGATTGTTTTCCAGGTGATAGAGGAAAGAACCGCCATACGTGTCGCTGGTCAGCGGCCAGCCCACCGAGTGCACAATCAGCCCCGGCTGGTGCTTGGCCGGATCGATTTCCCACAGCTCCTTGATGCCGATGCCGTAGGTTTGCGGATCGACGCCGTCGCGCAAATTGAATTGGGCGAACAGTTCCTTGGTCAGCGAACCGCGGCAGCCTTCAGCGAAGATGGTCTGTTTGGCATGGAGTTCCATGCCCGGTTGGAAGTTGTGGCCGGGCTGGCCATCCTTGCCGATGCCGAGGTCGCCGGTGGCGACGCCCTTGACCGAGCCGTCCTCGTGATAAAGCACTTCGGCCGCAGCGAAACCGGGGTAGATTTCAGCGCCGAGCGCCTCGGCCTGCTCACCGAGCCAGCGGGCGAGGTTGCCCAGGCTGATGATGTAGTTACCGTGATTGCCCATCTGCGGCGGCGTCGGCAGCTTGTAAGCACCTGCTTCCGTCAAATACAAGAGCCTGTCTTCACCGGCCGGCGTATTGAGCGGCGCGCCGCGGTCCTGCCAGTCGGGGAAAAGTTCGGCCAGCGCATGCGGTTCGAGCACGGCGCCGGAGAGAATATGGGCGCCGATTTCGGAGCCTTTTTCGAGCAGGCAGACGGAAACCTCCTTGCCGGCCTGCTCGGCCAGTTGCTTGATGCGGATCGCCGACGACAGCCCGGAAGGGCCGCCGCCGATGATCACGACATCGTATTCCATCGCATCGCGATCGGTGCGCGTGGTCATGATCAGAACAGGCTTTCCGGCAGGGCGAAGACCGACTCTGCACCGCCGGTCATTTCAGCCGAGTAAGCAGCGGCGAACGGCAGCTGGTGGGCGGCGAAATAGTTGGCCGTGGCCAGCTTGGCCTTGTAGAAGTCGTCGGTCGTGCCGGCCGCGATGTGGCGGACGGCGATGGCCGCCGACTTGGCCATGAGCCAGCCGCCGACGACAATGCCGGTCAGCTTGAGGAAAGGCACCGACCCGGCATGGACGGCGGCCGGGGCGCTCTCGTAGTTGGCGACGATCCAGTTTGCTGCGGTCGACAGGGAATTTATGCCATTTTTCAAATGCGCAGCCATGCCGGCCAGTTGCGCGTTGGCGGCGAACACCTCGGCATCGGCCGTCATTTCGGCGATCAGCGCCTGCATGGCAGCGCCCGGCACCTTTTCGCGGGCCAGCTTGCGGCCGACCAGATCGTTGGCCTGGATGGCCGTCGTGCCTTCGTAGATGGTCGTGATGCGCGAGTCGCGGTAGTACTGCGCCGCACCGGTTTCCTCGACGAAACCGACACCACCGAAGACCTGCAGCGCGGCCGAAGACAGCTCGACGCCCTGCTCCGTGCTCCAGCCCTTGACAACCGGGGTCAGCAGATCGACGCGGACCTGGGCGGCGGCGTTGCCGGCATGGGCGCGGTCGATGTTGGCGGCGGTGTAGTAGGCCAGGGTGCGCATGGCTTCGGTGCGCGACTTGCAGTCCATGAGCAGGCGACGGACATCGGGGTGATGCAGGATGGTCTTCTTCTCGCCCGAGGTGTCGCCGATGATCTTGCCCTGGACGCGTTCGCGGGCGTACCACAGCGCATGCTGGTAGGCGCGCTCGGCGATGCCGACGCCTTCGAGACCGACGTTCACACGGGCGTGGTTCATCATCGTGAACATGTAGCCGATGCCCTTGTTCTCGTCGCCGATCAGGTAGCCGACGGCGCCTTCGTTCTCGCCGTAGGACATGACGGCGGTCGGGCTGCCGTGGATGCCGAGCTTGTGTTCGATCGAGGCGCAAATCAGGTCGTTGCGCTTGCCGAGCGAGCCGTCGTCATTGACCAGGAACTTCGGCACGAGGAACAGCGAAATGCCCTTCAGTCCAGGCGGTGCGTCCGGCAGGCGGGCCAGAACGAGGTGAATGATGTTCTCGGCGACGTCATGCTCGCCCCAGGTGATGAAAATCTTGGTGCCGCTGACCAGGAAGGTGCCATCGCCGACGGCCTTGGCCTTGGAGGAAATGGCGGCCAGGTCGGAGCCGGCGTTCGGCTCGGTCAGGTTCATCGTGCCGGTCCACGTGCCTTCGATCATCTTCGGCAGATACTTCTGCTTGAGTTCATCGGAAGCGTGGTGGGCGATGGCCTCGATGGCGCCGCCGGTCAGCATCGGGCACAGGCCGAAGGCCATGTTGGCGGCCTTCCACATTTCATTGACAGCCATCGAGACGACGGCCGGCAGGCCCTGACCGCCGAATTCCGGCGAGAAGGGCATGGAGTTCCAGCCGGTTTCGGCGAACAGCTTGTAGGCTTCCTTGAAACCGGGCGCCGTGGTGACGACGCCGTCCTTGCAGACATGGCCGACGCGATCGCCGACGCTGTTGATCGGGTCGAGGACGCCGGTGGCGAACTTGGACGCTTCGTCGAGGATGGACTCGACGAGATCGACGGAACATTCCTCGTTACCCGGCAGGGCGCAAATTTCTTCGAGGCCAGCCACTTCGTTGAGGACGAACTGCATGTCGCGAATCGGGGCGATATAGGTGCTCATGGATTTCTCTCCGTATTTCTTAATTAGACGGCGGCAACGAGGGCCGGAATGGTTTCGAACAGATCAGCGACGAGGCCGTAATCCGCCACCTGAAAGATCGGCGCATCCGGATCCTTGTTGATGGCGACGATGACTTTCGACTCCTTCATCCCGGCCAGATGTTGGATGGCACCCGAGATGCCGACCGCGATGTAGAGCTGCGGGGCGACGATCTTGCCGGTCTGGCCGACCTGATAGTCGTTCGGCACGAAGCCGGCATCGACCGCGGCTCTTGAGGCACCGAGCGCCGCACCGAGCTTGTCGGCGAGCGGCTCAAGCAGAGTGTGGTAGTTCTCGCCACTGCCCAGACCACGGCCACCGGAGACGATGATCTTGGCGGCACCGAGTTCGGGCCGTTCGGACTTGGTCAGTTCTCTGTTCTTCGTCAGGGTGCTTTGGGCAGTGTCGGCGGCGGCAGCGATGCTTTCGGTTTTTGCCGTATTTTCCCGGTTGACCGTATCAAACGCCGTGGTGCGCACGGTGATGACCTTGACTGAGTCGCTGCTCTTGACCGTGGCCAGGGCGTTACCGGCGTAGATCGGGCGAACGAAGGTGTCGGCTGATTCGACACCGGTGATTTCGGAGATCTGCGCCACGTCGAGCAAGGCTGCGATTCTGGGGGCGAGGTTCTTGCCGAAGGTGGTGGCCGGGGCGAGGATGTGGCTGTAGCCGGCGGCGTTGGCGATGATGAGTGCGGTGAGGTTCTCGGCGGTCTGGCTCTGGTAGTGGGCGGCGTCGGCGACTTTGACGAGGCTCACCCCGTTCAGCGTGGCGGCTTCCTGGGCGGCGGCCTGGCAGCCTGATCCGGCGACGAGGACGTGGATGTCGCCACCGATCTTGGCGGCTGCCGCGACGGTGTTGAGGGTGGCAGCCTTGAGCTGTTGGTGGTCGTGTTCGGCGATTACGAGAATGGTCATGATCAGATCACCTTGGCTTCGTTCTTGAGTTTGTTGACGAGTTCGGCGACGTCGGCAACCCGGATGCCAGCGCTGCGCTTGGCCGGTTCAGCGACCTTGAGGGTGGTCAGGCGCGGCGTGACGTCGATGCCAAGGTCAGCCGGCTTGACGGTGTCGAGCGGCTTCTTCTTGGCTTTCATGATGTTGGGGAGCGTCGCGTAGCGCGGCTCGTTCAAACGCAGGTCGGTGGAGACGACAGCCGGCAGGTTGATCTCTAGGGTTTCGAGGCCGCCGTCGATTTCGCGGGTGACCGTCGCTTTGCCATCCGCGATGACGACTTTGGAGGCGAAGGTGGCTGTCGTCGATGGCTTGTTTGCCGCAGATGACGAGTTGCGGTTGTTCTTTGTCGCAGAGAGCCTTCAAGAGTTTGGCGACGGCCAGCGGCTGGAGGTCGGTATCGCCACAATCGACGAGGATGCCGCGGTCGGCACCGATGGCCATGGCGGTGCGCAGGGTTTCCTGACAGGCGGCAACGCCACAGGAGACGGCGATGACTTCGCTGGCAATGCCGGCCTCCTTGAGACGCACGGCTTCTTCGATGGCGATTTCGTCGAAGGGGTTCATGCTCATCTTGACGTTGGCCAGGTCTACACCGGAACCATCCGCCTTGACGCGGACTTTGACGTTGTAATCAACGACTCGTTTTACGGGGACGAGAATCTTCATTGGAGTTTCCTTTTCGCACGCACAGCCCCCTGCCGATCAAGGCATGACGACAGGGGAGTGCGGATTACTCGATGGCCAGCGCCGAATTGGCGTGCTGACGCAGGACGTATTTCTGGATCTTGCCGGTCGAGGTTTTCGGCAATTCGCCGAATACGACCTGCTTGGGCACCTTGAAGCGGGCCAGATGGGCGCGGCAGTGCTCGATCATCTCGGCCTCGGTACAGCTCGCATCGGCCTTGAGTTCGACGAAGGCCGCCGGCACCTCGCCCCACTTCTCGTCGGGCTTGGCGACGACAGCGGCGGCGACGACGGCCGGGTGGCGGTAAAGCACGTCCTCGACTTCAAGCGACGAGATATTCTCGCCGCCGGAGATGATGATGTCCTTGGAACGATCCTTGATCTTGACGTAGCCGTCGCTATGGACGACCGCCAGGTCGCCGGTGTGGAACCAGCCGCCTTCGAAAGCCTCTTCGGTCGCCTTCGGATTCTTGAGGTAGCCCTTCATGACCAGGTTGCCCTTGAACATGATTTCGCCCATCGTCTCGCCATCCCAGGGCACCGGCTCCATGCTCACGGTGTCGCGGACCTCGATGCCTTCCTGCATGTGGTAGCGCACGCCCTGGCGGCCGTTGCGGGCGGCGCGCAGGTCGATCGGCAGTTTGTCCCATTCCGGGTGCTTGGCGCAGACGGCGGCCGGGCCATAGGTTTCGGTCAGGCCATAAACGTGGGTGATGTTGAAGCCCATCTTCTCGCAGCCCTCGATGATCGCGGCCGGAGGAGCGGCGCCCGCGATCAGGCCGTTGACCTGGTGTTCGATGCCTTCCTTGAGGCTGTCTGGCGAGTTGATCATCATGCCCCAGACGATCGGCGCGCCGCACATGTGGGTGACCTTGTGCGCCTTGATCAGATTGAAGATCAGGGCCGGATCGACCTTGCGCAGGCAGACGCTGGTGCCGGCATTGGCGGCCAGGGTCCAGGGGAAGCACCAGCCGTTGCAGTGGAACATCGGCAGGGTCCACAGGTACACCGAGTGCGGCGGCATACCCCAGGAAATGATGTTCGAGGCGGCATTGAGATAGGCGCCGCGATGGTGATAGACGACGCCCTTCGGATTGCCGGTGGTGCCCGAGGTGTAGTTGAGCGCGATGGCGTCCCACTCGTCGTCGGGCAGGCTCCACTTGAAATCGGGCTCGCCTTCCAGGAGGAAATCTTCGTAGCTCTTTTCGCCGAGCGATTCGCCGCCCGTGAAGTCCGGGTCGAGGCTGTCGATGACCAGCGGCTTCGGCCCTTCGAGCAGCGCCAGCGCCGCCTTGATGATGGTCGAGAACTCGGGATCGGTGATCAGCACCTTGGCTTCGCCGTGAGCCAGCATGAAGGCGATGGCTTCGGCATCGAGGCGGGTGTTCAACGTATTGAGCACGGCGCCGGTCATCGGCACGCCGAAATGGCATTCGAACATCGAAGCCGTGTTGGGCAGCATGGCGGCGACGGTGTCGCCCTTGCCGATGCCGCGCCCTTTGAGGGCCGAAGCCAGCTGGCGGCTACGGTCGTAGCTTTCCTTCCAGGTGTACTGACGCGCCCCCTGGATGACCGAAATGCGTTTCGGGTAAACGAAGGCCGAACGCTCGATGAAGCTGAGCGGGGACAGTGCGACGAAATTGGCCGGATTTTGCTCCAGCCCGACGGAATACGGGTTAACCAAGATTTATCTCCTCACGATTTTCTTGCCGAGTTGCTGTTCTCGTTGCCGCAAGTTTTTTTATTGATCGTGAGAATGACAAAACACTCTTGCGCAACTATTGGCAGAATGTAACGAATCGTTACATCACGAAATCCACCCCAAACCGTGCACTAGAATCGACCGATGCTTATCGAGACCGCCTCGTCCCCTTCCTCCCCGCGCCATGAAATGCTGCAGGCCGGGCTGGACCTGCTCGACCAGGGCATCACGGTTTTCGATGCCGACCTGCGGCTGGTCGCCTGGAACCGCCCCTTCCTTCAGTTGCTCGAGTTTCCCGATGAACTGGCCTACATCGGCGCGCCATTCGCGGGCTTCATCCGCTACAACGCGGAACGAGGCGAATACGGCCCGGGCGACATCGAGACGCAGATCGCCGAGCGGGTCACAGCGGCGAGAAACTTCGCGCCACACGTCACCGAACGCCAGCGGCCGAATGGCCGGGTCCTGCTTTTGCGCGGCGAACCGCTGGCGAACAAGGGTTTCGTCACGCTCTACAGCGACGTCACCGAGCAGCGCTACATCGAGCACCTGACCGAACACCAGAACATCCAGCTCGACGAAAGGGTGCGCCGGCGCACCGCCCAGCTCGAAAACGCCAACGCCAACCTGCGCCGGGCCAGCGAGGAAAACGAACGCATCGCCGCCGCCCTCCGCCGCAACGAAGAACGCCTGCGCCTGATCAACGACACCATCCCCATCATGATCGGCTACGTGGACCAGAACGAGGTCTATCAATACGCCAACAAGGGCTACTCCGACTGGTACGGCTATCCCGGCGAGAGCGTCACCGGCCGGGCCGTGCTCGACTTGATCGGACCACATGTTTACAGCCAGGTGCGCGACCCGGTCAAACGCGCCCTGGCCGGCCAGCAGGTGACCTACGAATACCAGATGGAGCGCCAGGGGCAGACCGTTTTCGCGCGCAGCACGCTGGTCCCGGAGTTTGCGGTCGACGGGAAAAATCTCGGATTTTTCGTTTTTTCGCAGGAAATTACCGAACAGAAACGCATGCAGGCGGCCCTCGTCCAGGCCCAGAAAATGGAGGCCATCGGCCAGTTGACCGGTGGCCTGGCCCACGATTTCAACAACCTGCTGACCGTCATCATCGGCAACCTGGCCGCCCTCCAGGATCACCGCCCGGACGATGCCGAAGTCAACGAATTCGTCGAGCCGGCGCTCCAGTCGGCCCGGCGCGGTGTGCAACTGATCAAGCGCCTGCTCACCTTTTCGCGGCAACAGCCGCTGGAGCCGAAGGCGGTCGACATCGGCAACCTGATTGGCAGTCTGGCCAAGCTGGTCCGCCGCTCGCTGCCCGAGTCGATTGCCGTGTCGACCGATCTCGGCGGCATGACGCTGCATGCGCTGGTCGACCCCGGGCAGCTCGAAAGCGCCCTGCTCAACTTCGCCCTGAACTCGCGCGACGCCATGCCGGAAGGCGGCCGCCTGCACATCGCGGCGCGCGCCGTCGAACTGTCCACCGATGCCGCAGCCTTCGATGTCGCTCCCGGTCATTACGCGCTCATCGAGGTCGCCGACAACGGTTGCGGCATGGACGCGACGACGCTGGCCCGCGCCTGCGAACCCTTCTTCACGACCAAGCGGCTCGGCCTGGGCAGCGGCCTCGGGCTGGCCATGGCCTACGGTTTCGCCAAGCAGTCGGGCGGCGGCGTGGCCATTCAAAGCCAGCCGGAACAGGGCACGACAGTCCTCATGGTCCTGCCGCTGGCCGCGCCGGAACCGGATGTCGACGCGCCGGGCGAGGATGCCGCCCTGCCCGCCAGCGGCGAACTGGTGCTGCTCGTCGAGGATGAACCGAACGTCCGCCGCGTCGTCCGCCAGCAACTGATCGACCTCGGCTATCCGGTCATCGAGGCCGAAGACGGCGTCCAGGCACTGGCCATGATCGACCAGATTCCCGACATCGCCATCGTCGTCAGCGACGTCATCATGCCCGGCGGCCTCGATGGCCGGCAGTTGGCCGACCGCGTGGCGATGAGCCAGCCGGACATGCGCATTGTGCTCATGAGCGGCTACACCGACGAGGCCGAAGTCGGCAGCGACCTGCCGGTGCTGGCCAAACCCTTCGTCCGCCAGGACCTGGCCCGCGCCCTGCGTGCCACCAATAAAGAAAAACAATGAAAGACAACGAACCCGCCAAACTCATCGTCATCGTCGAGGACGACCCCGATGTCGCCAAGATCATCGAGCAGGTGCTCGCCGACTTCGGCTTCCGCACCGTCTGGTGCCGCAGCGCCGGCGACCTGCTGCGCCGCCTGCGGGCGCTGGCCCCCGACCTCTGCATCATCGACCTCGGACTGCCCGACATGGACGGCATCGAAGCCATGCAGCGCGTCCGCGCCCAGTCGGGCTGCGGCATCCTGATCCTGACCGGGCGCGCCCACGTCAGCGACCGCGTCATGGGCCTCGAACTCGGCGCCGACGATTACGTGCTCAAACCCTTCGAGCCGCGCGAACTGGTCGCCCGCGTGCGCAGCATCGTGCGCCGCCGCGAAGGAAGCGAAATGCAGGCCCGCCAGATCGCCGAGTTTTCCGGCTGGCGCTTCAACCTCGGCAACAACACACTGACCGCGCCGAACGGTGAAGAGCACGCGCTGAGCACGGCCGAGGCCGATTTGCTCAAAGTTTTCGTCAACAATCCGAACCGCATCCTGCAACGCGAAAAGCTCATGGGCACCCGCGATCTGGCGCCCAATGATCGCGCCATCGATGTCCGCATCTCTCGTCTGCGGCGCAAGCTCGAACCGGATCCGCAAAGTCCGGCGTTCATCAAGACGGTGTATGGGGCGGGGTATTTGTTTCTGGCGACGGTTAACTGGTCGGGTGGGGGTGCGGCTTAATTAACCGGGGTTCCGGTTAATTGGTTTGGGGTTCCGCCTTGCTGGCGGGCGTACTTTCTTCTTGCTTCGCCAAGAAGAAAGTAGCCAAAGAAGAAGGCGACCCTGGGTCGGTGCCGGCTGCGCC
>PHCH01000008.1 GCA_002840785.1 Betaproteobacteria bacterium HGW-Betaproteobacteria-4
GCTGTCAATAAAGGCAGCGAGTTGGGACTTGGACAGTGCGCCAACCTTGGTTGCTTCGATGTTGCCGTTCTTGAAAATCATCAGCGTCGGGATGCCGCGAATGCCAAACTTGGCCGGAGTGGCCTGATTGTCATCAATGTTGACCTTGGCGACCTTGAGCTTGCCGGCGTATTCGGTGGCCACTTCGTCAAGGATCGGAGCGATCATCTTGCAGGGGCCGCACCATTCGGCCCAGTAGTCGACGAGAACGGGCTGCTGCGATTGCAGCACTTCCGCTTCAAAAGTGTCGTCGGTTACGTAATGGATGTGCTCGCTCATGGTTGCCTCATGGGATGGGTAAAACGAATCGGTGAATTGCGCCTTGGATGGCGCGTGAATGTTGCGTGATGCTAGCGAAAAAAGAAGCGGTAGGGAAGCATCAGTGTCCGGGTTTCAGCAGGTTGGCCAGTTCGACGGCTGTTTTTACCTGCATTTTGTCGAATAGATTGGCGCGGTGAACTTCCACGGTGCGCATGCTGATGTTCAGTTCATCGGCGATTACCTTGTTGAATTTGCCAGCCAGTACCAGGTCCATGATTTGTCGCTCGCGGGTTGTCAGTGTCGAAATTCGCGCGTTTACCGAGTCGACCGTAGCATTGGCTGCGCGCTGCCGGGCATCGAGGGCGATGGCCTCTTCGACGCGGCTGGCCAGATCGTTGTCGTTGAACGGTTTCTCGAAAAAATCGAAGGCGCCCTTCTTGAGCGTGGCGACTGCCAGCGGGACGTCGCCATGGCCGGTCAGGAAGATGACCGGAAGTGTCGATTCGCGGGCGACCAGCTGATCGAAGCAATCAAGCCCGCTCTGGCCGGACATGCGCATGTCGAGCACGACGCAGCCGGCCATGTCCTTGCTCCAGGCCGCCAGAAAATTTTCCGCCGAGGCGTAGGCGGCACAGGGGATTCCGCGCGATTTGAGGAGCCAGGACAGGGCGTCGCGGATCGCTTCGTCGTCGTCGACCAGGTGGGCCAAGGGGATGCTCATGCGGCTTCCAAGGGTAGGGTGAAGCGAAATATCGTACCGCTGGCGATGGGCGACAGGGGGTTTTCCTCAACCCACAGACGGCCACGATGGAATTCGATGATCGAGCGGCAGATCGACAGCCCGATGCCCATGCCTTCCTGCTTGGTGGTGAAGAAGGCGGTGAACAGTTTTTCGCGGACATCGGCGGGGATGCCGCTGCCTTGGTCGCTGACGCTGACCAGCAGTTCGCTGGCGCCGAGTTCGACGACGATGCGCAATACGCGCTTGGCTGCCGGGGTGGCAGCCATTGCCTCCATGCCGTTGCGGATCAGGTTGAGCAGTACTTGTTCCAGCATCAGCCGGTCGGCCGGGATGGGCGGTAGCGGCGGGATGTCGCACTCGATCCGGACCTGATGCTTGCGGGCTTCGGCTTCGATGAAGCCCAGGCAGTCTTCGATGACTTCGCCAAGTTGGCAGGGGGCTCGCTTCGGTTCGCTCTTGCGGACGAAATCGTGGACGCGGCGGATGATCTTGCCGGCGCGCTGCGCTTGCGCTGCGATTTTTTCCAAGGCGGGGAGAATGTCCTGGGGGACGGCCTGACCGCTGCTCAGCAAATTCAGGCAGCCGGTGTTGTAGCTGGCGATGGCGGCCAGTGGCTGGTTGAGCTCGTGGGCCAGGGTCGAGGCCATTTCACCCATGGTGACGAGGCGCGAAGTGAATTGCAGTTGCTCCTGCTGCTGGCGGGCCAGCTCCTCGGCATGCTTGCGTTCTGTGATGTCGAGAACCGAGGCCATCCAGCCGGTGTGCTTGCCGTTTCCGTCGATCAGTTTTGCTTCGTAAACGAGGGCGTGAAAACGCTCGCCATTCTTGCGCATGAAAGTGATTTCAAAGCCGTCGAGCGGTGCTTTTCCGGCCAGCACGGTCTGGTGCATGGCGAAGGTTTCTTCCAGTTGTTCGGGAGCCCAGTAGGGCATCGGCGGGGTGTGGCCGACGAGCTCGCTGGCGCTGAAGCCGGTCATGGTGCAGAACGCCGGGTTGACGTAGATGACGCGACCTTCGAGATCGCGGGCGCGCATGCCGACCGTCAGTGAATCCTCCATGGCGGCGCGGAAGGCGTGTTCGGCACGCAGCGCTTCCTCGGCCTGGGTGCGCTTTTTCATCAGGTCGCGAACCAGCCACAGGCTCAGGAAAACGCCGGCACCAAGGAGAACGATGGCGGCGACGAGAAGGCGTTGCAGGGTGTTGTCCGGGCTGTGGTAACTGGTGACGCGCAGCAGCAGGCCTGCCCCCGGAGGGTCGAAGGGGATTTCGTAGCGCAGGTCGCTGTTGCCTTCTATGCGCGTCTTCGTGGCGTATTGGAGATCGTTGTCATCGACGATTTCCACCTTGTATTTTTCGGTAAACCACCAGGGCACCTGATTGGCCAGCAGGGTGTCGAGCGGATAGGCGGCGACCAGCATGCCGGAGACCCGTCGCTCGTGGAAAACGGGAACGTGCAACTCGACAAAGGCGCGACCGCCTTCCAGGAAATAGGGAGCGCTGTACTGGCGTTTGCCCAGTCGGCTGGCTACGTCGAAAGCCTTGGCCGTAGCCGGTAGCGCGAAGTCGCTGCTGTCCGGTTCACTGCCGGCCGTGGGCAGGGCGTCGACAACCTGACGGCTGCGATCCAGCCAGAGAATCTGCGCAATGTCCGGCGAATTCTTGAGCATGTGTTCGGCCCGTACCCGGAACCGTTTCTGGCCGGCCTGCAGGTCGGCGATTTCCAGGGCCAATTGCTGCAGTTGTTCTTCGTTGCCATTCAGGTGGAAGCGCAGGTTCTGTTCCAGCCACAGCACGTCCTTGATCAGTGACGTGCGCTCCTCTTCCGCTTCGTTGCGGTGCAGCAGCCAGAGCAGGGCGAGCAGCGCGGCCAGCAGCAATACGATGCCCAGCTTGGGTACGGCGAGCAACCAGCCTAGCCGGCGCGAACTGCCCTGAGGATTCTGCTGAGGATGGTTCATCGTCAAAATGGTACACCACGTTTTTTCCAGGCGGGGAATTGTCGCCCCTTGCTACAGCGACAAGTGCAGTTGCCGACCGGGGCAATCCGATTATGTGGAAATCCACAATACGCAGAGGTTATCTCTGTCGTAATAATTTCACCCAATCGCAATTACCGATATTTGCGATTCATTCCTGGAGGAGAGAACAATGAAAGTATCCAAGCTTCTGATTGCCCTGTTTGCCGGTTCGCTGTCGCTGGCGGCCGGTGGCAAGGTCAAGGTCGAGGTTTATGCCAACTCGACGCTGTACAAGGACAAGGAAGAAATGGAAGCGCTGCAGCTCGGTGCTGTCCAGATGCTCGCGCCGTCGCTGGCCAAGTTCGGCCCGCTGGGCGTCAAGGACTTCGAAGTGTTCGACCTGCCCTACATCTTTGATGGTTACGACGATCTGCACAAGGTTACCACCGGCCCGGTCGGTCAGAAGCTCCTCGCCAAGCTGGAACCCAAGGGCATCCGTGGCCTGGCTTTCTGGGACAACGGCTTCAAGTCTCTCTCGGCCAATACGCCGATCAACCAGCCGGCCGACCTGAAGGGCAAGAAGTTGCGTATTCAGTCGTCCAAGGTACTCGAGCAGCAAATGCGTGCCCTCGGCGCCTTGCCGCAAATGATGGCCTTCTCCGAGGTCTACCAGGCGCTGCAGACGGGTGTGGTCGATGGTACCGAGAATCCGATTTCCAACCTCTATACCCAGAAAATGCACGAGGTGCAGAAGCATCTGAGCCTGACCGAGCACGGTTATCTGGGCTATGCCGTCATCGTCAACAAGAAGTTCTGGGACGGCCTGCCGGCTGACATCCGCAAGCAACTGGAAGAGGCCATGGTTCAATCGACCCGCTACGCCAACCAGATCGCCAAGGTTGAGAACGACACGGCCCTGGACAATGTCAAGAAGAGCGGTAAGACCCAGGTGCATGTGCTGACTGCCGCCGAGCGTAGCGCATTCAAGAAGGCGCTGGTGCCGGTGCACGAGAAAATGGAAAGCCGGATCGGCAAGGAAACCATCCAGGATGTCTACAAGGCTACCGGCTTCAATCCGGCCAAGCTCTGATTCGCAAGAAAAATCTGGTCTTTTAGTTCTGGAACGCCCGCTGTTGCCCATCGTGGCGGCGGGCGTTTTTGCGAGGAGAGGGTAAATGGCGAAAATTATTGACCGCCTGGAAGAAATAATCATCGGCTCATTGATGGCCGTGGCGACGATCATCGTCTTCGTTTCGGTGGTGCACCGCTACACCTCCGGCTTTGAAATCCCGGTTGTCCAGGATTGGCTGTTGTCGAAGGACATGGGCTGGTCGCAGGAACTGGCGATCATCCTGTTCGTCTGGATGGCCAAATTCGGTGCGGCGTATGGCGTGCGCACCGGCATTCACGTCGGGGTCGATCTGCTGATCAATCGGCTCAAGGACAAGCGGCGGGCGGCGATGATTCTTCTCGGTTTGTCCTGCGGTGTGCTGTTTACCCTGGTGATTGGCATATTTGGCGCTACCTTCGTCTGGGAAAACGGCATGGCCTACGTCACGCTGAATGCGCTCGGCATGGATGTTGGCGATCACTTCGAGGGGCCGACCACGCCCGATCTGGAATGGCCGACCTGGATGGTCTATTCCGCCGTGCCGCTCGGTTCCTTCCTGATGTGCTTCCGCTTTGTTCAGGTGATGATCAAGTTTGCCAATACTGGCGAGCTGCCATCGCATGACCATGGTCACGTCGAAGGTCTCGACGAAGGCGAAGTTCTGATTGTCGGCGAAGCCATCGAAATTGCCGAACAGCGGGAACACGCACATGGCGGCCTGAGCGAGAAGGAGTGGGAGAAGGGACATCCCACGGTCGACGACAAGAAAGAGGAGAAATAGGCGATGAGCGCACTGATTATCTTTGGTCTGCTGCTCACCCTCATGGTGGTCGGCATGCCGGTTGGCGTGGCGCTTGGCCTGACCGTGCTCGGCTTCATGTTTGCCTTTACCGACACGCCGATTGCCTCGATTGCACTCAAGATGTTCACGGGCATCGAGAAATTCGAGATCATGGCCATTCCGTTCTTTATCCTGGCCGGCAACTTCCTGACCCATGGTGGCGTAGCGCGCCGCATGATCAACTTTGCTTCATCCATGGTCGGCCATCTGACCGGCGGTCTGGGGATGTCGGCGGTGCTTGCCTGTGCGCTGTTCGCGGCGGTTTCCGGTTCGTCGCCGGCGACCGTGGTAGCCATCGGCTCAATCCTGATTCCGGCGATGATCAAGCAGGGCTTCCCGCTGCGCTTCGGCGCCGGGGTGGTTGCCTCGGCCGGCGGTCTGGGTATCCTGATTCCGCCGTCCATCGTCATGGTGATGTATGCGGTGACCACCAATTCATCGGTTGGCGCCCTGTTCATGGCGGGTGTCATCCCCGGCTTCCTGCTGGCCCTGACCCTCGGCGTGACGACCTGGTGGCAGGCGCGCAAGGGTAACTATCCGCGCTTGCCCAAGGCCAGCTGGAAAGAGCGCTTTTACACCTTCCGGCAAGCTTTCTGGGGTTTGATGCTGATCGTCGTGGTCATGGGGGGGATCTATTCCGGCATGTTCACCCCGACCGAAGCGGCGGCGATGTCTGCGGTCTACGCCTTCTTCATCGCGGTTTTCGTGTACAAGGATCTGACCTTCAAGCAGATTCCGAAGGTGCTGCTCGACTCGGCCAACATGAGCTCGATGCTGCTCTTCATCATCGCCAGCGCCATCCTGTTCTCCTTCATTCTGACCTCCGAGCAGATTCCGCAGGGCATCGCGGACTGGATCGTCGGCATGGGCATGGGCCAGGTCGGCTTCCTGGTCATGGTCAATATCCTGCTGCTGGTCGCCGGCAACTTCATGGAGCCGTCGTCGATCATCCTGATCCTGGCGCCCATCCTGTTCCCGGTTGCCGTGGCCCTGGGTATCGATCCGGTCCATTTCGGCATCGTCATCACGGTCAACATGGAAATCGGCATGATTACGCCGCCGGTCGGCCTCAACCTCTTCGTCGCCAGCGGCATCACCCGCGCCGGCATGTCGGAGATGACCGTGGCCGTGCTGCCGTGGCTGTACGCCATGCTGGTCTTCCTGATCTTCATTACCTACGTGCCGGAAGTTTCGCTCTGGTTGCCGCGAACGCTGGGCATGATGTAACTCGTTTTGCTGCCAACAAATGCCGCGCCCTGGATGTTCCGGGCGCGGCATTCTTTTTTCTGGTAACGCGGGCTATGGCACAATCGGCCCCCTTGTCTGTCGGTTGGAACTCCATGAAATTCGCCCTCTCCCTCGTTGGTCTTGTTTTGCTCGCGCTGATTCTCCCCTTCTTCCTGCCTGATGCCGGCAAGCAGGCAGGCGTCGATCCGAACATCAACCTGCCCTGGCAGATTGCGTTGGACGGGCAGGGCGGCAGCACGGTTTTCGGGCTGCAACCCGGGGTCAGTACGCTGGCCGATGTGCGCCGGCAACTGGGCGACGGGATCGATGTCGCAATCATCGCCGAGCCCAATGAAATGGGCATGCTGGAAGGCTATTACTCGCAGGTTGCGCTCGGTTTCGTGCTGGCCAAGGTGATTGTTACGGTCGACGCGAAAAATGAGCAAATTTCAGAAATGCGCGATCGCGCCCTCAAGGCCAAGCACATGGAAAGTACGACGCGCAAAATCACCCTGCATCCGGATGATCTGGTCGCAATCGAAAAGCTCCCGGTCAAGGCAATCAGTGTTGTGCCGGCGGTGAATCTCGATGAGGCGACGGTGATCCAGCGCTTCGGGCCGCCGGGCGAACGTCTCGTCGTTTCCGAGAAGCGCACCCATCTGCTTTACCCCGAGAAGGGTCTCGATGTCGTGGTCGATGGTGACGGCAAGGAACTGCTGCAATATGTCGCGCCACGCAGTTTTGCCGACTTGCGCGAGCCGCTGAACAAGCCGGAAGGCGAGAAATCGCCAGCGCAGTGAATCGGGCGTTCAAGTTCCGAATCTGCTAAAATCGCCCGTTTTTCAACTGACTAGCTTTTGCGGAGCAATTAAATGGCTATCGAACTCGCCCTCTCCATCATCAAACCTGACGCTGTTGCCAAGAACGTTATCGGCAAGATTTACTCCCGTTTCGAAACCAACGGTCTGAAGATCGTTGCCTCCAAGATGGTCTGGTTGTCCGAACAGGAAGCCGGCCAGTTCTACGCTGTGCACAAGGCACGCCCGTTCTTCAAGGATCTGGTTGCCTTCATGACCTCCGGTCCGGTCATGGTTCAAGTGCTCGAAGGCGAAAACGCCATCGCCAAGAACCGTGAACTGATGGGCGCCACCAACCCGAAGGAAGCCGCTGCCGGTACCATCCGCGCCGACTTCGCTGAATCGATCGACGCCAACGCCGTGCACGGCTCTGATGCCCCGGAAACCGCCGCCGTGGAAGTTGCTTTCTTCTTCCCGGGCCTGAACGTCTACGCCGGCCGCTAATCAAAACCGAATGACCGTCAATCTGCTGGATTTCGATGGCGAAAGCCTGACTGCCTGGTTTGCCGAGCAGGGCGAAAAGCCCTTCCGCGCCAAGCAGGTCTTGCGCTGGATCCATCGTTCCGGCGTGGCGGACTTCGATGCCATGACCGACATCGCCAAGAGCCTTCGCGAGAAGCTCAAGGCGACTGTCGTCTCCGACAAACTGTCGGACGATGGCACGCGCAAGTTCCTGATCGATGTCGGCAATGGCAATGCCGTCGAAACGGTGTTCATTCCCGAAGACGACCGCGGCACGCTGTGCATCTCCACGCAGGCCGGTTGCGCGCTCGACTGCGCCTTCTGCTCGACCGGCAAGCAGGGTTTCAACCGCAACCTCACGGTGGCGGAAATCATCGGCCAGCTCTGGCAGGCCAATCACGCACTCGGTGCGGTCCACGGCGACGAACGGGTTATTTCCAATGTCGTCCTGATGGGCATGGGCGAGCCCCTCGCCAATTTCGACAATTCCGTTGCCGCCTTGAAGCTGATGCTCGACGACAACGCCTACGGGCTGTCCCGCCGACGGGTCACTGTATCCACCTCCGGCTTGGTGCCGGTGATGGATCGTCTGGGCGACGAATGCCCGGTCGCCCTGGCGGTTTCCCTGCACGCACCGAACGACAAACTGCGCGATCAGATCGTACCGATCAACCAGAAATATCCGCTCAAAGAGCTGATGGCCGCCTGCCAGCGATACCTGGACAAGGCGCCGCGCGATTTCATCACCTTCGAGTACATCATGCTCGACGGCATCAATGACAGCGATGCCCACGCCCGCGAACTGCTGGCGCTGGTCAAGCATGTCCATTGCAAATTCAACCTGATTCCCTTCAACCCCTTCCCCGGCTCGCCTTTCCGGCGTTCGTCGGCCGAGCGCGTGCGTCGCTTTGCCGAAATACTGATGCAGGCCGGCATCGTCACGACGACGCGCAAGACCCGCGGCGACGACATCGACGCGGCCTGTGGCCAGTTGGCCGGTCAGGTCAAGGACAAGACCCGACGGACTGCCGGACGAGTGATTCCCCTAGTGGAGGCAAGATCGTGAAAGTTTTTTCGCTGAAAAGCCGGGTTGCGAGCCTTTTCCTCGGTGTGTTCTGCGCCTTCTCTGTTCAGGCACAATACGACTTCAATCCCTCGGCAACCAGCCAGTCGAATGGTGCACCTGACCCAAGCAATCGGGCCAGGATACATACCGAGCTGGGGGCGATGTATTTCCAGGCGGGAAACCCCGGGGTGGCGCTTGATGAGCTGCGCATTGCCCTGAGTGCCGACTCCAGTTACTTCCAAGCCTATAGCGTTCGTGGCCTGGTTCGGCTTTCGCTGAAAGAATACGCCAAGGCAGAAGAGGACTTTCGTCAGGCCTTGAGCATGGCGCCCAACGACCCCGAGGTTAATAACAACTACGGCTGGTACCTTTGCGAGACGGGCAAGGAGCGGGAGTCCATCGCCTACTTCCTCAACGCCCTGAAGAGTCCCTTGTACGAGACGCCTGACCGTGCCTACACCAACGCCGGTACCTGCGCTTTCAAAGCGGGTGATCTCGATGGTGCCCAGAATTACCTGCTCAAGGCCTTGCAACTTTCGCGAGATGGGGCCGTGCTGGCGCGTCTGCAACTGGCCAGGATTTTTTACCAGCGTGGCAACTTTGAAGAGTCGCGAATTTATCTGACCGAGTCACTGAAAATGATGGAGCCGCCAACGGCTGATGCTCTCTGGCTCGGTCTGCGTCTTGAGCGCAAGCAGGGTAACCGGGCTGCCGAAGCAGGCTATGCCTCGCAACTGCGCGGCCGCTATCCGACATCAGCGGAGTATCAGGAATTCCTAAAGGGTAATTTTGAATGAGTGAGCAGGTGAATATCCAGGACGTTGTTGCCGAAGAGGCCGTCGTGGAAGCCGGGCCGTCGGTCGGCGAGCAATTGCGTCTGGCGCGCGAGGCGCGCGGATTGGAACTGGCGGATATCGCCCAGACCCTCAAGCTTGGCCCGCGGCAGGTCGAGTCCCTGGAGGCCGGAGACTGGAAAGGTTTGCCGGGCAATACCTTCATTCGTGGATTTGTGCGCAACTATGCGCGGCTCATCCAGATTGATCCGACGCCGCTCATGGCGCAACTCGACGAAGTGCTCGAAAAACCGGTCAGCAGCCTTGGCGTGTCCGACATGACGCCGGCAACCATGCCGCATTCCGGCAGTGTCGGTTCCCGGCGCAGCAAATTCGTTGTCTTGATCGGCGCCGGTTCGGTCGTCCTGGCCGCATTGGTGTATTTCCTTATTCCAGGTGATCTATCGTCTCTTCGGGAAAGCACGCAATCCCTGCTCGATTCTCTGGCCAGGGGGAACGGCGAAGCTTCCATTTCGGCGCCCGCTGCGACTGTCGCAGAACCCGTTTTCCCGCCGGGCGCAACGCCCCAACAGGTGATGAATCCGCAAGTGTTGGAGCCGATGGAAGTACAAGCTCAGCCGGCCTTGCCTTCAGCGCCAGCGGTTAACCCGGATCAGCGCGAGCCGGCAGCGACGCCGGTTGACGTGCCGCAAATGCGTTTCCTGTTTGAGAAGGACTCCTGGCTTGAAGTTCGGGATCGTGACAACAAGGTGGTCTTTTCCCAGCGACTGACTGCCGGCACTGAGCAGGCTCTGTCCGGTCAGGGACCATTCTCGGTAACGATTGGCTATGCGCCCGGTGTCCGCGTTTATTGGCACGGTGAGGCTGTAGACCTGGTGCCGCACACGCGTGGCGATGTCGCCCGTCTGGTTCTGGAGTAAGTCGTGAGCGCAGTTGCCAAACGCCGGACCCGCTCCTGTTTCGTCGGGCATGTGAAGCTGGGGGGCGATGCCCCGACGGTTATCCAGTCGATGACCAACACCGATACTGCCGACTACCTGGCCACAGCCCTGCAAACGGCTGAGCTGGCTCGGGCTGGTTCAGAGTTGGTGCGCATCACGGTGAATTCGCCGGAGGCCGCTGCCGCCGTACCGAAAATCCGCGAGCACCTCGACCGGATGAACTGCAATGTGCCGCTGATAGGTGATTTTCACTACAACGGCCATCGTCTGCTGACCGAACATCCTGCCTGCGCCGAGGCACTGGCCAAGTACCGGATCAATCCGGGCAATGTCGGTTTCGGCAAGAAGAAGGACGAGCAGTTCGCCCAAATGGTCGAACTGGCCTGCAAGTACGATAAGCCGGTGCGCATCGGCGTCAATTGGGGCAGCCTCGATCAGGAATTGCTGGCTCGAATAATGGACGAAAATTCCGGTCGACCGCAGCCTTTGGATGCGACCGAGATCATGCGCCACGCGATGGTTACCTCGGCGCTCGAGTCCGCCGCCAAGGCCGAGGAAGTTGGCCTTGACGGAGCCAAGATCATCCTGTCCTGCAAGGTCTCCAGCGTTCAGGATCTGATCGCCATTTATCGCGAGCTTTCGAGGCGCGCCGACTACGCGCTGCACCTCGGTTTGACCGAGGCGGGCATGGGGTCGAAGGGAATCGTCGCGTCGACCGCTGCGCTGTCCGTTTTGTTGCAGGAAGGCATCGGCGACACCATTCGCATTTCGCTGACCCCGGAGCCAGGTGGCTCGCGCACGCAGGAAGTCATCGTTGGTCAGGAGATCCTGCAAACGATGGGCCTGCGCGCCTTTACCCCGATGGTTGCGGCGTGTCCCGGCTGCGGACGGACGACCAGCACCCTGTTTCAGGAACTGGCCGGTGAGGTGCAGGATTTCGTGCGCGCCAAGATGCCGGAATGGAAGCTACGCTACGACGGCGCGGAGAACATGACGCTGGCCGTCATGGGCTGTATCGTCAATGGCCCCGGCGAATCGAAGCACGCCAATATCGGTATTTCCCTGCCGGGGACCGGTGAGGCGCCATCGGCGCCAGTTTACGAGGATGGCCAGAAGACCGTCACCCTCAAGGGCGAGAACATTGCCAACGAATTCAAGCAAATCATCGAGCGCTATGTCGAGCGCACTTACACCAAGAAACTGAAGTCATGAGTCAAACCTTGCAAGCCGTCCGCGGGATGAACGACATCCTGCCTGACGAAGCCGCGTTCTGGGAGCTGTTCGAAGACACCATCCGGTCGTGGCTGAAAGGCTACGGCTATCGCCCGATCCGCATGCCCATTGTCGAGCCGACGCCGCTTTTCAAGCGCGCCATCGGCGAAGTTACCGACATCGTCGAAAAGGAAATGTATTCCTTCATAGACGGCCTCAATGGCGAAGCACTGACCCTGCGCCCGGAGGGCACGGCCGGTTGCGTGCGTGCCGTCATCGAACACAATCTGGCTGCCCGCCAGACCCAGCGTCTTTACTACATTGGCCAGATGTTCCGCCATGAACGTCCGCAAAAGGGGCGTTACCGCCAGTTTCATCAGGTCGGTGTCGAATCCTTCGGTATGACCGGCCCGGATATCGATGCCGAAATGATCCTCATGGGCGCTCGCCTGTGGAACGACCTCGGGTTGGACGGCATAGAGCTGCAACTCAACAGCCTTGGCCAGCCGGCCGAGCGTGCCCAGCATCGGGCAGCCTTGGTTACCTATTTCGAGGAAAACGCCGAGTTGCTTGACGAGGATTCCAGGCGTCGTCTGCGTACCAACCCGCTGCGCATTCTCGATACGAAGAATCCGGCTATGCAGGATCTGTGCGCTGGTGCCCCGAAGTTGATCGACTACCTCGGTGCCGAGTCGCTGGCCCACTTCGAAGGCGTCCAGCGCGTTTTGCGCGATGCCGGAATACCCTTCAAGATCAATCCGCGCCTGGTCCGTGGTCTGGACTATTACAATCTCACCGTTTTTGAGTGGGTGACGGACAAGCTGGGAGCCCAAGGCACGGTCTGTGCCGGCGGTCGTTACGATGGTCTGGTCGAGCAGCTCGGCGGCAAGCCGACGCCAGCCTGCGGTTTTGCCATGGGCGTCGAGCGTTTGATTGCCTTGATCAAGGATTCGGGTGGTGAGCCGGCCGCACCGGTGCCCGATGTCTATCTTGTGCATCAGGGGGAAGAAGCGGCTCGCCTTGCCTTCCGCGTCGCCGAAGGCCTGCGCGATCAGGGCATTGATGTGCTCCAGCACTGCGGTGGTGGCAGTTTCAAGTCGCAGATGAAGAAGGCCGATGGCAGCGGTGCGATCTTTGCCGTGATTATTGGCGATGACGAAGCGTCGACCGGCGAGGTCCAATTGAAGTCGCTGCGTCAGCCCGGCATCGAACAACGTAAACTGAAAGTCGATGAGTTGGCCGAGGCCATCATCGACCAAATTATTGATTCGGACGAAGAGGATTAAGCAGCATGGCGCATTACGACCTCGAAGAGCAGGAACAGATTGATACCCTGAAGACCTGGTGGAAAATGTATGGCAACCTCGTGACGAGCGTGGTCGTTGCAGCCTCACTGGGGGTGGTCGGCTGGCAGGGCTGGAACTGGTATCAGCGCGGGCAGACAACCAAGGCTGCAGCCATTTATGCCGTGCTGGAGCAGGCGGCTGCGATTGGTGATGCTCAGAAGGTCAAGTCAGCTGCCGGCGAGCTGGCCGAGAAATTTGGTGGCACCAGCTACGCGTCTCTTGGCGCTCTGCTGGCTGGCAAGCAGTCATTCGAAGGGGGCGACCTCAAGACTGCCAAGTCGCAATTCGGCTGGGTGGCGGAAAACGGCGAGGACGAGATCAGGGACTTGGCGCGTCTGCGCCTGGTAGCGGTCCATATCGACGAGCAAGCATACGAAGAAGCGCTGAAACAGCTTGATGCTGCCCATGCACCGGCTTTTGACGTGCGTTTTCAGGAGCTGAAAGGTGATGTTTTTGCTGCTCAGGGCAAAAAGCCCGAAGCGCGTTCGGCCTACAAGGCAGCCCTGGAAAAGATGACCGGCAAGCAGGGGGCGGGCCGCGAACTGCTTCAACAGAAGCTCGATAACTTGGGTGAGGCTGTCTGATGTCACGTCAACTTGCCGCCCTTCTTCTCGCCTCCGGCCTGTTTCTGGGAGGTTGTGCGACGGTCTCCGATGCGATTGACTCGATCAATCCTTTTGCCAGTGCCGGACCCAAAATGGCTCCATTGGGGCAGCTGACTCCGACAGCCGAGGTCAAGACAGCATGGTCGGCCAGTGTCGGCAAGGCTGGAGATTACACCTTCGCCCCGGCCGTGGTAGGAAATGCTGTCTATGTGGCGAGCCGTAACGGGATGCTTGCCCGCCTCGAGGATGGCAAGGTCATCTGGAAAGTCGAGGTTGGTCAGCCGCTCTCGGCTGGGGTAGGGGCGAGCCGCAGCCTGATCGCTGTAGGTACCTCAAAAGGTGATGTGCTCGCGTTTGCAGCCGATGATGGCAAGGTTCTCTGGCAGTCCAAGGTCTCCAGCGAGGTGCTGGCGGCGCCGGTCGTCGGCGATGCTGGCGTCGCAGTGAAGAGCGGTGACAACCGGATTCATTTGCTTGATGCTGGGGATGGCGGGCGCAAATGGGTTTACCAACGGTCTACGCCTTCATTATCCGTGCGCAGTGCCGGTTCGCCAGTGTTTGCCGACCGCTATCTCTTTGTCGGATACCCCGGCGGCAAGCTCGTGGCGCTGGCGATACAAAATGGTGCGCCGGTCTGGGAAGGGGCTGTTGCCTTGCCCAAGGGAGCAACCGAACTTGACCGGGTGGCAGATATTGTTGCGCCACCCGTGATAGATGGCACTCTGATCTGTGCTGTCGCTTTCCAGGGGCGCGTTGCCTGCTTTGACATGGGGCAGGGCGGGGCGTTGGTCTGGTCGCGTGATTTGTCGTCAGTGGCCGGCTTGGTCATGGATAGCCGCTACCTGTTCGTTGCAGATGACAAGGGCGTTGTCCATGCGCTCGACCGTCAGTCCGGCAGCAGCCTGTGGAAGCAGGATAAACTCAAAAATCGTCGCCTCTCGGCCCCCGTTGTACAACGGGGATTGGTTGCCGTGGCCGATGCTGAGGGCATTGTTCACTTCCTTTCACGTGATGATGGCAGCTTTGCTGCACGTCAAAAAACCGATGGTACACCGGTTCGTGCACCACTTCAGATGCTCGGTAATGCTGTTCTGGTGCAAACCACCGGTGGTAGCGTTAGCGCAATCGAGGCTCAATGAAACCTACGCTCGTTCTGGTTGGCCGGCCCAATGTCGGGAAATCCACACTTTTCAATCGCCTGACCAAGTCACGTGATGCCATCGTTGCCGATCTGCCTGGTCTGACGCGTGATCGTCACTATGGCCATGGAAAACTTGGCAAAAAGCCCCATCTGGTAGTCGATACAGGCGGTTTCGAGCCACTGGTCAAGGAGGGGATTCTCCATGAAATGGCACGTCAGACCGAGCAGGCGATTGCCGAAGCCGACGCCATTATTTTTGTGGTCGATGGCCGTACCGGTCTGACGCCGCACGACAAGGAAATTGCCAACAAGCTGCGTCGTGTCGATTGTCCTGTGATTGTTGCGGTCAACAAGGCCGAAGGCATGAATACCGGGATGGTCGAGGCTGAATTTCATGAGCTTGGCCTTGGCGAACCCAATGCAATTTCGGCTGCCCATGGCGAGGGTGTGCGTGGCTTGGTCGAGTTGGCACTCGAAGATTTTCCCGAGCCTGAGGACGATGAGTGGCATTCGGATGCCATCCGCGTTGCGATTGTCGGCCGTCCCAATGTCGGCAAGTCCACTCTGATCAATACTGTGCTTGGTGAGGAAAGAGTCATTGCCTTTGATGCACCGGGGACAACCCGTGACTCGATTGAGATCGATTTCGAAAAAGCTGGCCGCAAGTACGTGCTCATTGACACGGCTGGCATGCGCAAGCGCGGCAAGGTGTTTGAATCGATCGAGAAATTCTCGGTAGTCAAGACGCTGCAAGCCATCGAGGACGCCAATGTCGTCATCCTGATGGTTGACGCGCAGGCAGACGTGTCAGACCAGGACGCGCATATCGCCGACTTCATCGTTCAGTCCGGTAAGGCGCTGGTTGTTGCGGTCAACAAATGGGATGGCCTCGATTCTTACGTTCGTGAGCAGACACGCCAGATATTGCAACGCAAGCTGCAGTTTCTCAGTTTTGCCAAGTTTCATTTCATTTCGGCCCGCGACAACATCGGTTTGGAATCATTGTTCCGTTCTGTTGACTCCGCCTACGCGGCAGCCATGGCCAAGATGACCACCCCGCGCCTGACCCGTGTACTGATCGATGCCGTCGCCAAGCAGGCGCCGGCCAAGCATGGCTTGTTTCGTCCCAAGCCGCGCTATGCTCACCAGGGCGGATCAAATCCGCCGATCATCGTTATCCATGGCAATGCGGTTGACAAGATGACCGACAGCTATCGACGCTTCCTTGAACACACATTCCGTGAAGCCTTCAAATTGCAGGGAACGCCTTTGCGCATCCAGTGTGTTTCCGGGAAAAATCCGTTTGCTGACAAAGACAAGAAATAATCTGCAAAATCTTTGGCAGCACTTTATAAATTTGGGTACATTAGGACCCTCATAACAATTACATGGAGTCCACACCATGAGTGGTCTACAAACATGCCATCTCAACGGTGGTCCCGGCGCGCCCGGTTAACCTCCAGCAGGAACAGGCAGCGGAATAATCGACTCCCGCCCAGCGACCGGCCTCGATGGCGGGTTCGCGTACATCTTTCCCGGAAATCCTCATGACTGAACGACCTGCCGCCGGTGAACGTGCGGTGGTTGTTCAGCTTGATTTTGGTCAGCCTGATCTTGAAGACAGGTTGGGCGAGGTTCGTTTGCTGGCAACGTCGGCAGGAGCTGTTGTCGTCGGCGAAGTTTTTGGCCGGCGCCAGAGTCCTGACCCCAAGACCTTTGTCGGCAAGGGCAAGGTCGATGAGATCGCGGCAATGGTTTCGGCTGGAGAAGCTGATCTGGTTATTTTCAACCACGAGCTTTCACCGGCGCAGGAACGTAATCTTGAGCGAACCCTCAAATGTCGGGTGATCGATCGGACCAGTCTGATTCTCGATATATTTGCCCTGCGCGCTTCAAGTGCGGAGGGCAAGTTGCAGGTTGAACTGGCTCAGCTCGAACATTTGTCGACGCGATTGGTTCGTGGTTGGACCCACCTCGAGCGGCAACGCGGCGGTATCGGCATGCGCGGTCCGGGTGAGAAGCAGTTGGAAACCGACCGCCGTCTCCTCGGTAATCGCGTCAAGCTACTGAAAGACCGGCTTGCGAAACTCTCGCGGCAACGCGGTGTTCAGCGCAAGGCGCGGATGCGTGGTGATGTCTTGAATGTTTCGCTGGTCGGCTATACCAATGCCGGAAAATCAACCTTATTCAATGCACTGACGCACGCCGGCGTTTTTGCTGCCGATCAATTGTTTGCCACACTCGACACGACTTCCCGCAAACTATGGGTCGAAGGAGCCGGAAATATCGTGATTTCCGATACCGTTGGCTTCATTCGTGATCTGCCTCACTCCTTGGTTGACGCTTTTCATGCAACGCTGGAAGTGGCAACTCATGCTGATCTGCTGTTGCATGTCGTAGATAGTGCAAGTCATGCTCGCGATGAACAGATCAGCGAAGTTGACAAGGTGCTCAGGGAAATTGGCGCTGACCGAGTCAGGCAATTGATCGTCTGGAACAAGATAGATCTGACCGAAGCCCTGCCGGGCGTCGAGCGGAGTGAGTATGGTAATATCGCGCGCGTTCGAGTCAGTGCGCGCACTGGTGAGGGATTGGATTTGCTGCGCCAATCCTTGGCCGAATATGCCCGAGCCAAAGCTGAAGCCCGTCAGAAGGCGATTGCCGAGGCTGAATATGAAGCACAACACGATTACATCAACTGAATCCCGACACCCATGATTCCGACCCTAGGTATTTTTATGTCAATCAACGACCCGCAGTGGGCAAACTGACCGGAATGTTCGGAAAAAAAGGCGGCGGTGGCGGTAATGGCGGCGGTGATGGTCCGCGTATGCCGAACATCGACTTCAATCCGAAATTCGTCGGCGGTGGAGTTGGTTTGTTGATCGGGTTGGTGGCTGTGGTATGGCTAGCTTCCGGTTTTTACATCGTAGATGCCTCTCAGCGTGGCCTTGTCCTCCAGTTTGGCAGCTTCAAGGAGGCTACTGAGCCTGGCCTGCGCTGGCGTTTGCCTGCCCCGATCCAGTCTCACGAACTGGTCAATCTGACAGGTGTGCGTACCATCGAAATCGGCTATCGGGGCACTGAGCGCAACAAGGTGCTCAAGGAAGCGTTGATGCTCACCGATGACGAGAACATCGTCAATATCCAGTTCGCCGTTCAGTACATCCTGAAGGATCCGGTCGAATATCTATTCAACAACCGTTATCCGGACGAAGCGGTGATGGGGGCAGCAGAGTCGGCTGTTCGCGAAATCGTCGGCAAGAGCAAGATGAACTTTGTGCTCTACGAAGGCCGCGAGCAGATCGCTACCGAGGCGGCTGAACTGATGCAGGGCATCCTCGATCGCTACAAGAGCGGCATCCTGATTTCCAAGGTGACCATGCAGAATGCCCAACCGCCCGAACAGGTGCAGGCTGCTTTCGACGACGCGGTGAAGGCCGGACAGGATCGTGAACGGCAGAAAAATGAAGGTCAGGCCTACGCCAACGATGTGATCCCGAAGGCCAAGGGTACAGCAGCGCGCCTGTTGGAAGAGGCCAATGGTTACAAGCAGCGCGTCATTTCGTCGGCGGATGGTGAAGCTTCGCGCTTCAAGCAGGTGCTCACCGAGTACGCAAAGGCCCCCGAAGTTACACGCCAGCGTATGTACCTTGAAACCATGCAACAAATTTACGCCAATACCAGCAAGGTCATGGTTGACGCCAAGGGACAGGGCAACCTGCTTTATCTGCCCCTCGACAAGTTGATGCAGTCGGCTGGCGGGGTGCCTGCCATGCAGGCAGCGCCGGAGGCTTCGCTTGCTCCATCGTCGGCAAGGGCTTCTGCGCCTCTGTCTTCAAACGCGCCACCGCAAGTGGAAGGCGCGCTGAATGTCGGTGGCGGTTCGTATTCTTCAAGTTCGCGCGATGGTTCGCTGCGTTCGCGTGATCGGGAGGTGCGTTGATGAGTCCGCGTATCAATGTATTGGGGGCCATGGTTGCCACCGTTATAGTGGTGTTGACGATGTCGATTTTTACGGTCGACCAGCGTCAGTTTGCTGTCGTGTTTCAGTTGGGCGAAATGAAGCGCGCCATTACTGAGCCTGGCCTCTACTTCAAGTTCCCCATGGTTCAGAATGTGCGTTATTTCGAAAAGCGCATCATCACGCTCGATAACTCCGAACCGGAACGATTCATCACTTCTGAAAAGAAGAATGTCCTGGTTGATTCCTACATCAAGTGGCGCATTGTCGATCCGCAGCTTTATTACATCTCGGTGGGGGGCGATGAGTCGCGCGCCAAGACGCGTCTGAATCAGACGGTCAACGCCGGGTTGCGCGAGGAATTCGGCAAGCGGACCGTACATGATGTGGTCTCCGGTGAGCGCGACCAGATCATGGAGCAGATGCGCGCCAAGGCAGATACGGACGCCCGCAAGATTGGCGTTGAGATTGTCGATGTCCGTTTGAAGCGCGTCGAGCTGCCGACTGAAGTAAGCGAAGCCGTTTATCGCCGGATGGAAGCCGAGCGCAAGCGCGTGGCCAACGAGTTGCGTTCCGAAGGTTCTGCCGAGGCAGAAAAAATTCGCGCCGATGCGGATCGTCAGCGCGAAGTCATCATCGCCGAAGCCTATCGTGACGCCCAGAAGATCAAGGGCGAGGGCGATGCCAAGGCGACCAGCACTTATGCCCAGGCTTTCGGTCAGAACCCCGAGTTCTACTCCTTCTACCGTAGCCTTGAAGCGTATCGTGGCAGCTTCAAGAGCAAGGGTGATGTACTGGTTGTCGAGCCGAATTCGGAGTTCTTCAAATACATGAAGAGCGGCGGACGTGGCAACGGCAAGGGTAAATGACGTCGACCATCGTTCTTGCCTTCGCGCTGATGTTGGTGCTCGAAGGGATCATGCCGTTCATCGCCCCGGCGGCCTGGCGTGAAACCTTCCGTCGCCTAATTCAATTTTCGGATGGGCAAATCCGCTTCGTCGGACTGACGTCGATGCTGATTGGCCTTATCCTTCTGATCGTTTTCTCATGAACTGGCTGTTACCTGAATACCTGGCCGATGCGCTGCCTGCCGAGGCAGCACGCATCGAGCGTTTGCGCCGTACTATCCTCGACCACTTTCGCGGCCGAGGCTACGAACTGGTTACGCCGCCGATGCTGGAGTACCTGGAGTCGCTGCTTACCGGCGCTGGCCAGGATCTCATATTGCGGACGTTTAAACTGGTGGATCAGCTTTCTGGTCGGACCATGGGGGTTCGTGCCGACATCACGCCGCAGGCTGCACGTATCGATGCCCACTTGCTCAACCATCAGGGAGTGACTCGCCTGTGCTATTGCGGCAGTGTTTTGCACACCCTGCCAGCAACAATTTCTGCTGGTCGAGAGCCGATTCAGATTGGTGCCGAACTGTACGGATATGGCGGAATCGAGGCTGATCTCGACGTTATCCGCTTGATGGCGGGCGCTTTTGAACAAATAAAGCTGCCGGTCAGCCGAATCGATCTTGGTCACGTTGGCATATTCCAGGCGCTGGCTGAGGCGGCCGGCTTGCCAAAGGAGGCAGAGGATACGGTTCTCAGTCTCCTGCAGGCCAAGGACGTGCCGGGATTGGCGGAGGCATGCGCCGATTTTCCGTCACCCTATCGCGAGGCCATGCAAAGCTTGCCGCTGCTTTACGGTGGCGCCGATGTCCTGGATCGCGCCGCGGCCGAGTTGCCCGCCCTGCCGGCGATTTCGCTGGCGCTCGATGGCCTGCGCCATGTGCTGGCCGGCGCTCCTGACCTGCCTTTTTCAATTGATCTTTCCGATCTGCGCGGCTACCACTATCACAACGGCGTTGTCTTTGCGGCCTATTGTCCGGACTACCCGGCAGCAATTGCCCTGGGTGGGCGTTACGACGGTGCTGGCAAGGCCTTCGGCCGCGCCCGACCGGCCACCGGTTTTTCAATGGATTTGCGCGAAGTGGCGCGCCTGGCACCTGCCGGCAAGTCGTGCGGGGCGATTCTCGCGCCGCATGCCGGGCACGATGGCCGTCTCTCCGCACATATCAAGGCGCTCCGCGATCAAGGCGAAATTGTCGTCCAGTTGCTGCCAGGCGAAACGGCCTGTGAAGGCCCGGTTTGTGACCGGAAGCTGGCGTTGGTCGGCGAACACTGGATTATTGAAGCAATACAAGAGGACTAAGAAATGGCCAAGAATGTCATCGTGGTAGGCACCCAGTGGGGCGACGGGCATCGTGCGTGATGGGGTCGAGTGCTACATCGGCAACGGCGTCGTGCTGGATATTCATCACCTGCTGTCGGAAATCGCCGAACTGGAAAAAGGCGGCATTGATGTTCGTTCGCGCCTGAAGATCAGTCCGGGATGTCCGCTGATCCTGCCCTACCACTCGGCCATCGACCAGGCTCGTGAAGGTGCCAAATCTGAAGACAAGAAGATCGGTACGACGGGAAAAGGCATTGGCCCAACCTATGAGGACAAGGTTTCACGTCGTGGCCTGCGCGTCTATGACCTGTTCCATCCGGAACGCTTCGCCGAGAAGCTGAAGGAGGTACTGGAGTACCACAATTTCGTGCTGACCCAGTATTTCAAGGCTCCTGCCGTCGATTTTCAGAAAGTCTACGATCAGGCGATGGCTGATGCCGAACAGATTAGGCCGATGGTGACGGATGTTTCGGCTGCGCTCTACGCCGCCAACAAGGCTGGCTTCAACCTGCTCTTCGAGGGCGCTCAGGGCACGCTGCTCGACATTGACCATGGCACCTATCCGTTCGTCACGTCGTCGAACTGTGTCGCCGGTCAGGCTGCAGCCGGTTCGGGCATTGGTCCGGGCATGCTGCATTACGTGCTGGGGATTACCAAGGCTTATTGCACGCGCGTCGGTGGTGGTCCCTTCCCGAGCGAACTGGATATTGAAACCGAAGGTGTGCCGGGCTACCAGATGTCACAGGTTGGTCGTGAATTCGGTACCGTTACGGGCCGCAAGCGTCGTTGCGGCTGGTTCGATGCTGCAGCGCTGCGTCGCTCGGGTCGCATCAATGGCCTGACCGGGCTGTGCATCACCAAACTGGATGTGCTCGATGGCCTCAAGGAGCTGAGCATCTGCACTGGCTACAGGCTTGATGGAAAAGTTATCGACTTGCTGCCCATTGGCGCCGACGAGGTGGCTCGTTGCGAACCAATCTACGAAACGATGCCGGGCTGGAGCGGTACGACCTTCGGCGTCAAGCGCTGGGAAGATCTGCCGGCCGAAGCGCGTGCCTATCTCGATCGCCTGGAGGTGTTGTGCGAGGTGCCGATCGCCATCGTGTCGACCGGCCCGGAGCGTGACGAAACCATTCTCAAGCAGCACCCGTTCAATAACTGAGCGAAAGCCGGATTGCTACGGTCAACGGGCCTTTGGGGCCCGTTTTCATTTTTACTGCGCCGGAACAGCTTGCCAGCCTTCCGGGCAGGCGTTGGTGTACGGATAGTATTGGCCAGACGAACCGCAGTAGTACCAAGTGCCGTAGTCGGCTCTTGGCATCGGGCGAGGTGGGGCGCTATAGACGGGAGCCGGTGCGTAGCTGTTCTGGGAGGCGACGGCAGCGCCAATGGCCAGGCCGGTGATGGCCAACACGGCGGCCGGGCCAACCCAGCCGTGGGTGGCGCGATAACCATGGCCATGTCCATGGCCGTGTCCACCGCGATGGTGGCTCCAGTCAGCCCGGGCGGAGGTGGTCGCGGTCATGGCCAGTATGGCGGCGATAAACAAGGGGGTGATCTTTTTCATGGTTCGGCTCGTAGTTGTCGTTTTGGTAAGCCGAATAACGCGCCAGGAGAGGGAGCGATGACCGCCGCTATGTACTCAAGTGTTAGGAATTGTTACCGCGGTACGGCGAGGCATGTGCTATGAGACAATGCGTTTGCGATTGGCAGTCGGCCGTGTTGGCAGATTGTCGAAGCCCGGCGGCAGAAATGAAAAAAGGCCTTGTTTTAACAAGGCCTTCTATCAAAATCGCTGGTGCCCAGGAAGGGACTCGAACCCCCACGGATCAAAAATTCGTCGTGCCGATCCCTTCTTTGAGCGTGAATTGGTTCGCTACGAGTTCCCGTTGCCTTCGCGTGAATATGTCTCGCAGGTCCTGGCTGACGAAGGTCGGCCTGTCGAGTTCAATGAACTGACCGAGTTGCTGGATATCACCAACACCGAACGCGAGATGTTCCAGCGTCGCCTGGGGGCCATGGAGCGTGAAGGTCAGCTCATGCGCAACCGCAAGGGGGCCTACATTCTGCCCGAACGGGCCAGCCTGACTCCGGGACGCATCCAGGGACATCCGGATGGTTATGGCTTTTTGATTCCCGATGACGGCAGTGCCGACATCTTCCTCGATCAGCATCAGATGGGGAAAGTGCTGCATGGCGACCGGGCGCTGGTCCGCGTCACCGGCATAGACCGTAAGGGGCGTCCGGAGGGCGGCATTGTCGAAGTGACCGAGCGGGTCAATACGCGAATTGTCGGACGGGTTTTCGTCGAGCATGGTGTCGTTGTCGTGGCGCCGGAAAACAAGCGTATTTCGCAGGATATCCTGGTGCCGCCGCAGCCAAAGGCAAAGACCAAGCCGCAGTCCGGGCAGGTAGTGATGGTCGAGATCATCGAGCAACCGAGCAAGTTCTCGCAGCCGATTGGCAAGATTATCGAGGTGCTGGGTAACTATGCCGACCCGGGCATGGAGATCGAAATTGCATTGCGCAAGCACGATCTGCCTTTCGAGTTTTCGAAGGCCGCGCTGGAAGAGAACAAGTCTTTGCCGGACAAGGTGACCAAGGCCGACCTCAAAGGCCGCGTCGATTTGCGCGACGTAGCGCTGGTTACCATCGACGGCGAGACGGCGCGCGACTTCGACGATGCGGTCTATTGCGAGAAGAAGGGCCGTGGCTGGCGGCTGATCGTGGCGATTGCCGACGTGTCGCATTACGTCAAGCCGGGCATGGCGCTTGACCGGGAAGCCGTGGAGCGTGGCAATTCGGTCTATTTCCCGCGCCGGGTGATTCCGATGTTGCCCGAGAAGCTGTCGAACGGCATCTGTTCGCTGAATCCCGATGTCGAGCGCATGGCCATGGTGTGTGACATGGAGATCAGCTCGACCGGCAAGATCGGCAAATACAAATTCTATCCGGCGGTCTTCAAATCGCACGCGCGACTGACCTACAACCTCGTCTGGTCTTGGTTATCCGGTGAAAAAGTGCCGGAAACCGATGTTCACCGTAGCGTTCTGCCGCATGTACAGGATCTCTACAAGCTGTTTGCAGTCTTGCACAAGGCCCGCGGCCAGCGTGGGGCGATTGATTTCGAGACGACTGAAACCCAAATGCTGTTTAACGAGCAGGGCAAGATCGAAAATATCGTGCCGGTCGTGCGCAACGATGCGCACCGGATCATCGAGGAATGCATGCTGGCGGCCAACGTTTGTGCGTCTGCCTTCCTGGCCGAACACAAGCAGACCTGCCTGTACCGTATCCACGCTGCGCCGTCAGAGGAGAAGCTGGCCAACCTGCGTACCTTCCTCGGCGAATTCGGCCTGGCGCTGGGCGGTGGCGACGATCCGCGTGCCAAGGATTACGCCATCCTGCTCGAAAAGGTCAAGCAGCGCCCCGATTTCCAGTTGCTGCAGACGGTGATGCTGCGCTCGCTGCGCCAGGCCATGTACAGCCCGGACAATGTCGGCCACTTCGGTCTGGCCTACGAGCATTACACCCACTTCACCTCGCCGATCCGGCGCTACCCGGATCTGCTCGTGCATCGTGCCATCAAGGCCGTTCTGGCTGGCGAAACCTACACGCCGGACCGCTCCTGGGACGACATCGGTTTGCAATGTTCGAGCACCGAGCGGCGGGCAGATGAGGCGACGCGCGATGTTGAGAACTGGCTGAAAACCTTCTTCATGAAGGAGCGCATCGGCGAGGAGTTCGACGGGACGATTTCCGGGGTCACCGCCTTCGGTATCTTCGTGGCCCTCGATACGGTTTACATCGAAGGCCTGGTGCACGTTTCCGAGTTGGGGGCCGACTACTTCCAGTTCGACAACATCAAGCACCAGATGCTGGGCGAGCGGACCGGCGAGCGCTTCCGTCTGGGCGACCGGGTACGGGTCAAGCTGGTGCGGGCCGACCTCGAGTCGAACCGCATCGATTTTGTCCTGGCGGGTAGCGAGAAATCCTACGCCGGGAGAAGAACGCTGCCGAAGTCGACCGTCAAGCCGGTGAGTCAGCGGCCCGCGGCCAAGCCGGTTGCGGTCAGGGCGCCGGTGCTGGCCAAGGTGCCGGCGAAGTCGGATAAAACTGCCGCCAAGCCGGCTGTCAAAAAGTCAGTCGCCAAAAAAGCCGCGAAACCGGTAGCCAAAAAGCCTGTAGCCAAAAAATCGGCTGCGCCACGCAGCAAGACGGCGGCTGCCAAGCCGGTAAAAAAAGCCGCACCGAAAAAGCGCTGACCGGCGCTGTCGCGCTCAATGGTGGGTTGGGTCGAGCAGATCCGCCGCCTTGAGCGCGATGGCGGCAACGTGTTCCTCGTCGAGTCCCGGCAATTGTTCGGCCAGCCATTCCAGCGAGGCGCCCGGGATGAGCTCCTTGGCGGCGGCGATGTCGGCCGGAAGGGCGGGATCGTCGGGGCCGCTGCTGATGTGGCGGGCGGTGTCGACACAAAGACGGGAGAGGTTGGCGCGGGTATTGTCGATGCCCCGAATCAGCTGCGTGAGCAGTGACGGCAGGTGCCAGATCAGGGCGCATTTGAGTGTCATGTCCTTGAAGCGGAAGCCGCAGGTGTCAACCTGAGCCTGCAGCGAGCGCGGCGAACGTCCGGAACGCAGCGCCGCGAGCGCAGCCAGCGGCAATTCCCTGGCGAAGGACCAGAGCAGCAGTTCGCCGATTTCTGAAAGCAGGGCGGCCATCGCCACTTCGTCCGGCGAAATGTCGGCGCGCGCCGCTCCCCAGCGCAGGGCCAGACGGCTGGCCAGGTGGGCGCGGGCTTCGCATTCGGCGAGGCCGTGGTTCGATTCGTCCGTTTCCGGACAGTCGAGCATCAGTTTATGCACGGCGTCGGTGCCCAGTTGCATCACGGTACCAAGCGGATTGGTGGTTTCGTGTCCGAGACGCTGGGCGCGGTGGTTTTCCGCTTCGCGCAGCAGGCGCAGGCACAGAAAGGGGTCGGCGGCGGCGATGTCGGCCAGGTCGCAAGCCGCCAGCCGCTCGCCTTTCTCGGCTTCGAGTTCGAGCAGGCGCGCTTTGGAGCGCGGCATGCAGGGCAATTCCTGGCTGCTCAGGTAGGCTGCCCACTGATCAACGCCCCAATGTTTCTGGTGTTCTGTCAGCAAGACGTTCCCTTCGTCGGTTCAATGGTTTGCGGCTGATTTTATTCCCAAAATTATAAATTACCGTATCAATAACCCGGAGTCAGGCGGTAAAATGCCATTTTTCTAATACTTTCGGAATAGGGATGACGAAGCAGCGGGTGGTTTCCAACCCTCACTTGGCAGGCCCCCCTGTCGATGTCGTGTCCGAAAGCACGGCCTATTGGCTGTCGAACGGCGATTTGCCGCCGGAGCTGATTACCGGCCACAAGCTGATCGATTCCGAGCACCGTTTCCTGATTTCCGCCATCGCCAACCTGCGCCGGATTTGCATCGATCACATCAATTTGAAGGACTGCACGGGATGCAGTCATGATCGCCAGGCGCATTGCGAGATGGAGGTGGTGGCCATGCTCGGTGACGTTTTTGCCTTCATTCTCGACCATTTCAAGACCGAAGAAATGGTCATGCGCGATTCGCTGTTGCTGATGGTCGACCGTGATGTTTGCGAGGCGCACATGGAAGACCATGCGGCGATTTCGTCTACCGTACAGAAGATTGTCTCGTCTCTCGATTCCGAACACGTCGTTTCGCGCATCCGCGAACTGGATGCACTGCTTGCCCGCTGGGAGACCAATCACATCGCGTTGCACGATTTGATCTTGTCGCGCTGGGTTGCCCGCGAGGATTCGCTGCTCAAGGATTGGTAAAAGCCTGCTCAATCTCCGGCCGTGGGCGCCGGCGCGGTAAAATTCACCATTCCGTTTTTCGAAAGCAGCCATGTCCTCCCGCCTGATCTACGGTTTTCACGCCGTTACCGCCAAACTTCGCCATGACCCGGAGTCGGTCAAGGAGATCGTCATCGATGCCACCCGCCATGATGCGCGGGCCCGTGACCTTTTGGCGCACGCTGAACTGCAGGGGGTCAAGGTGATCGGCGCCGACGGCAAGCGGCTGGACGGCATGGCACCGGGTGCCAAACACCAGGGCGTGCTGGCCCGCATCGAGGGCGACCGCAAGCTGGCGCATCTCGACGATGTGCTTGATACGCTCGAAGAGCCGGCCTTCCTGCTCGTCCTCGACGGCATTACCGACCCGCGCAACCTCGGCGCCTGTTTGCGCGTTGCCGATGCGGCCGGGGTGCATGCCGTCATCGCGCCGAAGGACAGGGCCGTCGGCCTGACCGACGTGGCGGCGAAGACGGCCTGCGGTGCTGCCGAGTCGGTGCCCTATGTGATGGTGACCAATCTGGCGCGGACGCTGCGCGAGTTGCAGGAGCGCGAGATCTGGGTGGTCGGTACGGCCGGCGAGGCCGAGAGCGATCTATACAGCGCCGAATGGCCGAAGGCGACGGCCTGGGTGCTCGGTGCCGAAGGCGAGGGGATGCGCCGCCTGACGCGCGAGAATTGCGATCAGCTGGTCAAGATTCCGATGCATGGCAGCGTTGAAAGCCTCAACGTCTCCGTGGCGGCCGGCGTCTGCCTGTTCGAGGCGCGGCGGCGCCTGGGCTAAGTCGATTCGGCCGCGACCGCGCAGTTGCGGCCGCTATCCTTGGCCCGGTAGAGAGCCGCATCAGCGGTGGCGATCAGGGTGTCCAGGCTGTTTCCGGGCGTTGGCACGAGGGCTGAAACGCCGAGACTGATCGTGACGTGCGGGGCGGTTGCCGAGTCGACGTGGGGAATGGCCAGGTCGCGAACGATCCGGCAGACGCGTTCGGCCACGGCCTGGGCGCCGGCCAGATCGGTGTTGGGCATGACGATGGCGAATTCCTCACCGCCGTAGCGTGCCGTCATGTCGGCCGGGCGGAAGACGGCGGCACCAATGGCGCCGGCCACGGCACGCAGGCATTCGTCGCCTTTCGGGTGGCCGTAGTGATCGTTGTAGCACTTGAAGTGGTCAACGTCGCCAAGGATGAAGGCCAGCGATGCGCCGGTGCGCTGGCCGCATTTCCATTCGAGTTCCAGCTTGTCGTCGAGCGAACGGCGATTGGCCAGGCCGGTCAGGCTGTCCCGCGTGGCGAGGTTTTGCAGCGCCATTTCGGCCAGTTTCTGGTCGGTCATGTCGCGCAGTGTCTGGACGACGGCGATCAGCTTGCCCTGGTCGTCGTAGATCGGCCCGGCATCGACGGCAAGGTAACGGCGCTCGCCCTTGACCGGCATGACGCACCAGTTTTCGGCGCGCAGGCCGAAGCCGAATTCGCCGGGACTGGTGTGGGCGGCATAAAGTTCGGCCAGCTTGTCATACTGGTCGAGGGCGATGAGGTCGGCCAGGCAGTGGCGGGATTCGTCGTAAAAGCCGCGCCAGTGGTCGCCGGTCCCCAGCATCTCGGCGGCGGGAATGCCGGTCAGGCGTTCGCAGGCATGATTCCAGATGGTCACCCGGCGCTCGGCGTCGAGCACGAAGGTGGGGACGACGAGATGCTGCATGAGGCGGACCGCCATGCTGTGTCCGTTGTCGCTGCCAAAAGTGGGCTTGCCGGAATCCAAGGATATTCTCCAGGGCGAGGAAAAAAGCGCGTTCTCGTGGGGAAATGTTGCCGGCCGGAGTCTCGGCCGGTCTGTCGGAGGCGAGACCTTACGCGATGACTTTTATCGTGTCAAAGCGGCGCCGGCGCGCTAGCGTCGGCGATTTCAATTTTTGCTCTTTTTTCCGGTTGACCGTAGCAATGCAAGCCTGGCCGGAAACGTCCCCGCTGGCGCGGGGACGGGCGGGTCAGCCAGCCACCCAGCCGCCGCCAAGCGCCTTGAACAGATCGACCGCGGCCCCGAGCCGGCTCTTGCGGCTGGCCAGGTGGAGCAGTTGGGCGTTGTTCAGCGTACGCTGGGCGTCGAGCACATCCATGTAGCCGGAATAGCCCGACGCGTAGCGCTTTTGCGCCAGATCGAGGGCCCGTTGCGAGGCGCCGACCTGGGCCGACCAGGCGGCCTCTTCTTCGCTGTATTCGCGCAGGCCGACGATGGCGTCGTTGACCTCCTTGAAGGCGGTCTGCACGGCTTTGCGGTAATTGGCCAGGGCTTCTTTTTGCAGGGCGCTGGCCTGATCGACCCGGGCGCCGGTGCGGCCGGCGTCGAAGATCGGCATGGTCAGGCCGGCGGCGGCCGACCAGATGCCGGCGCCGCCGGTAAACAGGTTGGACAGCGCCATGCTTTCGCTGCCGAACAGGCCGGTCAGGCTGATCGTCGGGTAGTAGGCGGCCTTGGCGACGCCGATGCGGGCGTTGGCGGCGACCAGTCTTTCCTCGGCCTGGCGGATGTCCGGGCGGGCTTCGAGCAGGGCCGAGGGCAGGCCGGCCGGCGGGGTGGGCGGCAGCGGCAGCTTGTCGAGGCCGGTGGCGCCGATCTTCAGGCCGGGCTGGCCGCTGAGCAGGCCGATCTGGCTTTCGGACAGGGCGCGCAGCCGGTGCAACTGGCTCCACTGGGCCTGGGCACCGCTCAGCGCGCTTTCGGCCTGGGCCAGTTCGAGGTCGGAGGCGCTGCCGGCGTTGAGCCGGGCCTGGACGATCTTGAGCGCTTGCTTGCGCGAGTCGAGCGTCTGCGCCGTGACGTCGAGCTGGCCGTCGAGGCTGCGCAGGTTGAGGTACTCGTTGGCGACCTGGCCGACCAGCGCCAGGCGCAGGCTGTCGCGGCCGAAACGGCTGGCCAGGGCTTCGGCCCGGGCGGCTTCGTTGCTACGCCGGATGCGGCCCCAGAGGTCGAGCTCGTAGCTCAGGGTCGCGGCAACGCGGTTGCTGTCATATTCGGCGCCACCCTGTTTCCGGCCGTTGTAGGTTTCGCCGCTGCTCTTGCTGCGCCCGCTGCTGGCTTCCAGACCGAGGCGTGGCAAGTAGTCGGCGCCGGCTTCGCGGTTCGCCGCTTCGGCCGCTTCGAGGCGGGCGATGGCGGCTTGCAGGTCCTGATTGGCGGCGAGCGTCTGGTCGACCAGCGCGTTGAGCTCGGCGTCGCCGAACAGCGTCCACCACGTCGGATTGACCGGCACCTGCGCCGTGGCGACGGCCGCAGCCGGTTCAGGCAGCGTCGACGCCGGGCGGAAGTAGTCCGGGCCGATGGCGCAGCCGCTCAGGGCGATTGCTACGGTCAACCCGAAAAAAGGGCGAAATTTGAAATGTTTCGGGGCGTGGGCGTGCATCTTAGTTTTCCTCCGACGAGTGGTCGGCAGCGTCGCCGGCCGGCCGCATCTGCTTGCCGCGCTCCAGCCAGCTGAAGAAGAGCGGGATGAATATGGTGGCGATGAAGGTCGCCGCGATCATGCCGGCAAAGACGCCGGTGCCCATCGACTGGCGGGCCGAGGCGCCGGCGCCGGTGGCCTTGACGAGCGGGAAGACGCCGAGCACGAAGGCCAGCGAGGTCATGATGATCGGGCGCAGACGCAGGCGGGCAGCCTCCAGCGCGGCGTCGACCGCGCTCATCCCCTCGGCGTATTTCTGGGCGGCGAACTCGACGATCAGGATGGCGTTTTTCGAGGCCAGGCCAATGAGCACGACGAGGCCGATCTGGAAGTAGATGTCGTTCGGCATGCCGCGCAGCCAGATCGCCGTCAGCGCGCCCATCAGGGCGAAAGGCACGGCCATGACGACGGCGACCGGCAGCGACCATTTTTCATACTGGGCGGCAAGGATCAGGAAGACCATGATGATGGCGAAGCCGAAGGCCTGCAGCGATGAACCCGAGCTGCGTTTTTCCTGGAAGGCCTGGCCGGTCCACGAGATTTCGTAGCCGCTGGGCAGGCTGGCGGCGGCGACTTCCTCGACGATCTTGATGGCATCGCCCGAGCTGATGCCCGGCCGGCTGTCGCCCATCACCTTGGCGGCGACGAAACCGTTGAAACGCTCGACCTGTTCCGGGCCGACGATGCGCTTGATGGTGCTGACCGCCGAGAGCGGGATCATCGCGTTGCTCGTCGCGCTGCGCACATAGACCTTGCCGAGGTCGTCCGGCTGCATGCGGTAGCTGGCTTCGGCCTGCAGCTGGACGCGATAGACGCGGCCGGCCTTGTTGAAGTCATTGACGTAGAGCGCGCCCATGGTGCTTTGCAGCGTGCTGTAGATGTCGGCGAGGGGAATGCCGAGGGCGATCGCCTTCGGCTCGTCGACCTCGACGAAAAGCTGCGGCACGGTCGGCCGGAAGAAGGTGCTGATGCGGGTGAATTCCGGGTGCTTCTGGAGATCGGCAATGAAAGCCTGGACGACCTCGTTGAGCTTGCGCGTATCGCCGTCCACGCGGTTCTGGACATAGACCTCGAAGCCGCCGGCAGTGCCCAGGCCCATGATCGGCGGCGGGTTGAAGACGAGCGCCATGCCATCCGACTGCATCATGCCCATGCCCATGAACTTGCCGGCCAGATCCTGCGCCTTGCCTTCGCGCTCCGACCAGTCCTTGAGCGGAATGAAGATGGTGCCGGCGTTCGGCTTGTTGCCGCCACCGATCAGGTCGAAGCCGGAAACGACGAAGGTATGCTTGACGGCCGGGTCGCTGGCGACCATCCGGCGCATGTTCTCGCCGGTCGTTTGCGTGCGCTTGAGCGTCGCGCCATCGGGCAGCATGAGCGCCGAAATCAGGTAACCCTGGTCTTCGGCCGGCACGAAACTACCGGGAATGGTGCGAAAGAAGAAGAGCACCACGGCGATGACCAGCGCGAAGACGATGCCGCCGATGATGCCGTGCTTGAGCGTGAAGCCGACCGTCGTCGTGTAGGAACGGGTGAAACGCTCGAACAGGCGGTTGAACGGGATGAACAGCTTGTGCTCGGTATGCTGGGCCTTGAGCAGCAGGGCACACAGGGCTGGCGTCAGGGTCAGCGCGACGACGCCGGAAAGGACCACGGCGACGGCCACAGTCACCGCGAACTGCTTGTAGAGCTGGCCGGCGATGCCGCCGAGGAAGGCGACCGGCACGAACACCGCGCAGAGGACGAGGACGATGGCGACCAGCGCCCCTTGAACCTGATGCATGGCCTTGATCGCCGCCTCCTTGGGCGACAGCTTTTCTTCGGCCATCAGGCGCTCGACGTTCTCGAGCACGACGATGGCGTCATCGACCACGATGCCGATGGCCAGCACCATGGCAAACAGCGTCAGCGTGTTGATCGAAAAGCCGAACAGCCACAGCCCGGCGAAGGTGCCGATCAGTGAAATGGGCACGGCGACCATCGGGATCAAGGTAGCGCGCCAGCTCTGCAGGAAGATGTAAACGACGGCCAGAACGAGCACCATGGCTTCGATCAGCGTCTTGACAACCTCGTTGATCGAGGCCGAGACGAAGCGCGTCGTATCGAAGGGAATGACGAATCCCATGCCCTCCGGGAACTTGGCCTTGAGCTCGTCCATGCGCTGGCGCACACGCTCGGCGACATCCAGCGCGTTGGCGCCGGTCTGCAGGAAAACGCCCATGGCGATGGTCGGCTGGCCGTCGAGGCTGACCGACTGGTCGTAGCTGTAGGCACCGAGCTCGATGCGGGCAATGTCCTTGAGGCGTAGCAGGCCGCTCGGGCCGCTGGCGCGGATGACGATGTTGCCGAACTCCTCGGGCGTCAGCAGGCGGCCCTTGGCGGTCACCGTGTAAACCAGTTGCTGGTCGGCCGGAGCCGGTTCCTGGCCGATCTTGCCGGCCGCATTCTGGGCATTCTGCGCCCGGATGGCCGTTGCCACGTCGCTCGTCGTCAGGCCAAGCTGGGCCATGCGGTCGGGCTTGAGCCAGACACGCATCGAATAATCCTGGGCGCCGAAAATGGTCACGTCGCCAACACCCTTGAGACGCTTCAGTTCGTCCACGATGTTCAGACTGGCGTAGTTGGACAGGAACAGCGTGTTGTACTTGCCCTCTTGCGAATCGAGAGCGACGACCTGCAGGATGTCGTTCGACCGCTTCTGGACGATCACGCCATTGCGCCGGACCTCTTCCGGCAAGCGCGGCTCGGCTGCTTTTACGCGGTTATTGACGTTGACCGCAGCCGTGTCGACATTGGTGCCGACATCGAAGGTTGCGGTGATCGTCACCGCGCCGTTGGCCGAGGCTGACGAGGTGAAGTAGGAAAGATTCTCGACCCCGTTCAACTGCTCCTCGATCGGCGCAGCGACCGTCCTGGCCAGCGTTTCAGCCGAAGCACCCGGGTAGGTGGCGGTGATCAGCACGGTCGGCGGGGCGATCTGCGGATACTGCGCAATGGGCAGCACCTGCGCGGCAACCAGCCCGGCGATGACGATGATGATCGAGATGACCGACGCGAAAATCGGCCGGTTGATGAAGAATTTTGACATGGCCGCTCCTTAACCCTGCTTGGCCGGGGCCGCTGCAGCATCCTTGGCCGGCGCCGGCGCTCCCGGCATTTCGCCCGGGGCGTGCGGGGCAACCGGGGCGCCGGGGCGCAACTTCATGAGGTTGTCGACGATCACCTTGTCGCCGGCTTTCAGGCCACCGAGGATGACCCAGTCCTTGCCGTGCCATTCGCCAGCCTGGACCGGACGCGGCGCCACCTTGTCGCCTTCGCCGGCGAGCATGACGATGGCCCCTTGCTCGGTCTGCACGACGGCCGATTGCGGCACCAGGAAAACCCCGTCGCGTTCGCCGGTGAGCAGGCGGATGCGCACGAACTGGCCGGGCAGCAAGCGGTTGTCGTGGTTGTCGAATTCGGCGCGCAGGGCCTGGGTGCCGAGCGTCGTATCGATGTTGCTGGCCAGGAAGTTGAGTTTGCCGGTTTTCGGATACACCGTGCCGTCGGCCAGGATCAATTCGATGCCGGTGATGTTCTTGTTGGTCAAACGGCCGCCGCTCAATTTGGCCAGATCGCTGTCGCCGAGGCTGAAGCGAACCCAGATCGGGTTGCTCTGGTAGATCGAGGTAAGCAGGCTGTCGGCGCCGGCCGAAATCAGGTTGCCTTCGGATTTGGCGGCGCGCCCGGTGGTGCCGGAAACCGGTGCGGTGACCGTCGTCCATGACAGGTTCAGCTCGGCCTGGCGCAGCACAGCCTGGGCGATGGCATTGGCCGAGACCGCGTCGTCGAATTCCTTCTGGCTGATTGCCTTGGCCTCGATCAGGCTCTTCAGGCGATTCAGTTCGCGGCTGGTCTGCTCGGCCTTGGCCTTGGCTTCGGCCAGGGCAATTTCATAGCTCGAACGGTCGATCTGGAACAGCGGCTGGCCGGCCTTGACTGCCTCGCCTTCCTGATACAGCCGCTTGACGAGGATGCCCGAGACGCGGGCGCGTACTTCGGTTTCACGGGCGCCTTCGGTCTGTGCCATGACTTCGACCGAGGTCGGTACCTTTTGCGGCTGCATGTCGAGGACGGTGACCGGCAGCGGACCCATCGGCGGGCCGCCGGCCGGCTTGTTGTCCGAGCAGCCGGCGAGCAGGGCGGTGCCGAGTACGGCTGCGCCAACAAGAGTCGAAAGGGTTGTACGCCGCAGCAAGGTTCCGGAATTCATGGGGGGTACTCCTAAATTGGAAAAGTTTGCGCTATTATATACAAACACGAATGTATGTAAATGTTTTGTGCGATGATTGTGGTGGCTTGATATTGACAATGGCCCAGGCAGAAAATTGCCGGTGCAGAGGAGGCAAAATGGTTAGAAAAACCAAGGAAGATGCGGAAAAAACCCGCCAGGACATCATTGAATCGGCGCGCGCGGTGTTTCACGAGTGCGGCGTCAGCCGGTCGACGCTGGACAAGATTGCCAAGGAAGCCGGCGTCACGCGCGGCGCCATTTATTGGCATTTCAAGGACAAGGCCGAGTTGTTCTTCGCCATGCGCGAAGATGTTTTTGCGCCCATGGTCGAACGGACCGACTCCCTGCTTTTCTCGGCCGCCTACGACAACCCGCTCGACGCCATCGAAGCTTCGCTGAAGGAGTTTTTCCGTGTGCTCGACGACTGCCCGGTGGTACGCGAAGTCTTCGAAATCATGATTTCACGTTGCGAATACGTCGATGAGTTCGCCGCCGTCCAGGAAGAGGCCGGCCGCCCGGCTTACGAGTTTCTCGAAAAAATGGAGCGCTTCTACCGCATGGCGGCGGACAAGGGCGCCTTGCGCCCGGGCCTCGATCCGGAAGCGATGGCGCGCGACACCTGGGCTTTCGTCAGCGGCCTGCTTCACCTCATGCTCGGTTGCCAGAAGGGCTCGGACCTCGACCTGCGGATTCCGGGGATGATCACGATGCACATGGCGCTGCGCCGCCGGAGTTGATCCGGTTTGCTGTTTCGTCGATGAATTTCGTTGATTTAGGTCTGGTGTACTGGGTGGCGTATTGCGTTATTGTGAATCCCTGAGTATTCAGGAGTTCTGCATTTGGATGCCTTCGTTGCCTCTGCTACCGGTCGCACCATTCCGCGGATCGTTCGCGAACGTCGCTGGTGGTTGTTCCTGCTTGTTGTCTGGGGCGTCGCCGTCGGTTACTCGCTGAATTTGCAGATCGAGCAGGCGCGCCGGCAGGCGACCGCGGTGGCGATCGAAGGCGCCCGCAACATGTTCCGGATGGTGTTGCTGACCCGCAACTGGAACTCCAGTCATGGCGGCGTGTACGTGCCGGTGACGGAAACGACGCAGCCCAATCCCTACCTCGAACACCCGCGGCGCGATCTGATGACGACGGACGGTGTGGCCCTGACCATGATCAATCCGGCTTACATGACGCGCCTGATCGGCGAGACGGCCGAATCTGCATCGGGGGCGATCTTTCGCCTGAGCAGCCTGCGCCCGATCCGCCCGGGGAACGAGCCGGATGAGTGGGAGCGCCAGGCGTTGCTGGCATTTGAACAGGGCGAGAAGGAGCAAACCGGTGTGGAGCGCGGTCCGCACGGGGCGATGCTGCGCTACATGGCGCCGTTGCCGGTCAAGCGGAGTTGCCTGGATTGCCATGCCAAGCAGGGTTATCAGGTGGATGACATTCGCGGCGGCCTCAGCGTCTCGCAACGCTACGAGCCGATCGCGGCGGTGGTCGATGCCGGTGTGCGCAAGGCCCTGGTTTCGCACGGCATCGGCTTTGTCCTGGTGCTTGTTGCCGGCTGGCTCCTGCTCGAGGTTTTGCGGCGTCGCTGGTTTGATCTGGCCGGCAAGGTGGATGAGCTGGAGGCCTCGCAGAGCCAGTTGCTGCAGTCGGAGAAGATGGCTTCGATTGGCCAGTTGGCGGCCGGGGTGGCGCATGAAATCAACAATCCGGTCGGTTTCGTCAATTCCAATCTTGGGGCGCTCAAGAAATACAGCGAGCAGATGATCTCCCTGCTCGAGCGTTGCCGGAGCGGCCAGGCCGGCGAAGCCGATTTTGCCGCCATCGATTTCGATTACCTGAAGGGCGACCTGGGCGATTTGCTTGACGAGTCGCATGACGGGCTGGAGCGGGTCAAGAAGATCGTCGTCGATCTCAAGAATTATTCGCGCATCGACGAGTCGGCCTGGCAGGACGCCGACCTCAACAGCGGCATCGAAAGCACGCTCAACGTGGCCTGGAACGAGCTCAAGTACAAGGCCGATGTCGTCCGCGAACTGGGCGACTTGCCGCCGGTGCCGTGCGTTGCGGCGCAGATCAACCAGGTGGTGATGAATCTGCTGGTCAATGCGGTGCATGCCATCGAGACCCACGGCACGATCACGGTCCGCAGCGGCCACGATGACACCTGGGTGTGGATCGAGGTGGCCGATACCGGCAAGGGCATGACGCCGGCGGTCATGAAGCGGATTTTCGAGCCGTTCTACACCACCAAGCCGGTCGGCAAGGGCACCGGGCTGGGGCTTTCGCTGTCCTACGACATTGTCAGGAAGCATGACGGCCGGATCGAGGTGAGCAGCGAAGTCGGTGTCGGCACGACCTTCCGCGTCATGCTGCCGGTGCGCGGCAGGAAGCCGGATGGCGCGGCCAGTCCGGATTAGCAGCCGCTAATCGCCTTGTCGCCTTGCGGGCGGGGGGACAAAATTCCTTGATCGTCATCTGGCGGCAATGCGCGTCGTCGACAATCGGGCACGACCAGATGAGGATGCCTGTCATGACACCAAATGCCGCAGCGTGGCTGCGCGCCTATGTTCATTGGATGCGCCAGTTGCCGCAGGCGACGGGGAAGATGTTCGCCGCCCGTTCATCGCTCGGGCGCTCGGTCAAGATCGGGCTGTTTGGCGTCGGCGTGGTCCTCCCCCTGGGTTCGCTGATCTGGGCGCTGCTCTTCTGGCATGGCAACGGCGTTCTCCGGCGTGCCGTGCCGGTCGCGCTGGACGATGCGCAGGCGCCGTTGCCCGGCGATGTCCAGGCTTGAGGCGATTGCTACGGTCAACCCGGAAAAACGGCCGATTTTGAAATTGCGCCGTCCGGTTCAGACGGCAGGCGGGTGACGAGCAACTGGTCGATGCGGTTGCGGTCGACGTCGATGACCTCGAACTTGCAGCCGTCGTGCACCACGCTGTCGGTGCGTTTGGGCAGCTTGCGCAGCATGTACATCATGAAGCCGGCGACGGTTTCGTACTGGCTGTCGTCCGGGAAAGGCGCCAGGTCGAGTTCGGTCTCGACATCGCCAATCGGCGTCAGGCCGTCGATCAGCCACGAATCGGCATCGCGGCGGACGATCTGGGCTTCGTCGCTGTCGATCAGCGGGTCGCCGACCAGCGTGCTGGTCAGGTCGTTGAGGGTGATCAGGCCGACGATCAGCGCATACTCGTTGATGATCAGCGCAAAGTCCTCGCGGCCGGTGCGGAAGTGGCCGAGGATTTCCGACAGCGTCAGGGTGTCGGGCAGGATCAGGGCCGGATTGACCAGCGCAGGGTCGAGTCCCAGCGGCTGGCCGGCGATGATGCGGCTGAGCAGGTCCTTGGCGTCGACGTAGCCGAGCGGCTGGTCGATCTCGTCGCGGCAGACCGGGTATTTCGAGTGCGGATGCGTTGCCAGCTTGGCGCGCAGGCTGGCTTCCTCCTCGTCCACATCAAGCCAGACGATCGCGTCGCGCGTGGTCATGGTCGAAGGTGCCGTCCGCGTGTCGAGTTCGAGCACGTTCTCGATCATCTGCTGCTCCTGCTCGGCGACCACGCCGGCATCGGCCCCGGCCTGGGCGAGGGCGACGATGTCTTCGGCGGTGACGTCGTCCGGGCGCTTCTGGGGCAGGCCGAGCGCCGCCAGGATGCGGCTGGCAATGCCGTTGAAGGCCCAGATCAGCGGCGACAGCAGGCGGATGCACAGGGTCATCGGCCCGGCAATGCGCAACGCGATCCGCTCGGGGGCGACGATGGCAATGCGCTTTGGCACGAGGTCGGCGAAGAGGATGAAAACCGAGGTGACGAGCAGGAAGGAGAGCACGGTAGCCAGTGTCCCGGCGGTCTCGGGGCTGGCAAAATGCGGGGCGAGCAGGGCAGCGAAGTGGGGCGCGTAGGCGCCTTCGCCGAGAATGCCGGCGAGGATGGCGACGGCGTTGAGGCCGATCTGGATGGTCGTGAAGAAATGGCCGGGTTGCGCCTGCAAGGCCAGGGCCAGCTTCGCCCGCGCCTCGCCGTCGTCGGCCAGTTGTTGCAGCTTGAGCCGGCGGGCGGCGGCCAGGGCGATCTCGGACGTGGCGAAGAAGGCGCTGGCGGCGATCAGCAGCAGAATGATCAGGGTACTTTCGAGCATGCGGTGTCTCGGCTTATCCGGTCAGGGAATTATCGCCCTTGCCGTTCGCTTGCGGTGCACCTTCCGTCAAATGCCCATTTGCGCCCGGGTGCTGGTTTGATGGGCCAGCAGGGCCATCCGCCTGGCGCTTCAGACTTTCGTTTTTAGCGCATTTTCCGGGTTGACCGTAGCAAACCCGTGTGCGGCTGCGACGGCGGCGCAGGTGACTTTCCCTTGGTAGACATTGAGGCCATCGCGCAAATGGCGGTCGTCGAGCAGGGCCTGCCGCCAGCCTTTGTCGGCGATGGCCAGGACGAAGGGCAGGGTGGCGTTGTTCAGGGCGAAGGTCGAGGTGCGCGGCACGGCGCCGGGCATGTTGGCGACGCAGTAGTGGACGACGTCGTCGACGAGGTAGGTCGGCTCGGCATGGGTAGTCGGACGGCTGCTCTCGAAACAGCCGCCCTGATCGATCGAGACATCGACCAGCACCGAGCCGGGGCGGAGCTGGCGGAGCTGTTCGCGGCGCAGCAGGTGCGGCGTCGTGGCGCCGGGAATCAGCGCGGCGCCGATGATCAGGTCGGCTTCGAGTAGGCTGCTTTCGATCGCTTCGCCAGTGGCCAGCAGCGTCTTGATCCGGTTGCCGAAATGCGCATCGAGCCAGCGCAGGCGGTCGAGCGAGCGGTTGATGACAGTCACCTCGGCGCCCATGCCGACGGCGATCATGGCCGCATTGGCGCCGACCACACCGGCGCCGAGGATGACGACCTTGCCCGGGGTCACGCCCGGCACGCCGCCGAGCAGCACGCCGGAGCCGCCTTTGGGTTTTTCCAGGCAGGCCGCGCCGACCTGGACCGACATCCGGCCGGCGACTTCGCTCATCGGCGCCAGCAGCGGCAGGCGACCGCCGGCATCGCTGACCGTTTCGTAGGCGATGGCGGTCACGCCGGAGGCCATGAGCAGTTCGGTCTGGCGACGGTCCGGCGCCAGGTGCAGGTAGGTGAACAGGGCCTGGTCCGGGCGCAGCAGACGACACTCTTCGGCTTGCGGTTCCTTGACCTTGACGATCAGGTCGGCCCGGGCAAAGACCTCGGCGGCGCTATCGGCCAGTTCCGCCCCGGCCGCCCGATAGAGTTCGTCGCTCAGCCCGATGGCCTGGCCGGCGCCCTGCTCGACGATGACCTGGTGACCGTGGGCGACGACTTCGCGGACGCTGCCCGGGGTCAGGCCAACCCGGTATTCGTGGTTCTTGATTTCCCTGGGAACGCCTATGCGCATGTTCTCTCCCTGTCGTGGCGGACGCTGGATTCAACCCCCTCATGATAGCGGTCGCGGCGACCCATCCGAAAGGTGAAAAACGGGCTCATAATGAGCCGAAACAGCCGAGGAGAGATCATGCACCGAGAACCGACCGGTCGAGACGACGAGATGATCCCTGAAGAGGGCGCGTCCTTTCGCGGCTTGATCCGCTACGAACAGCAGTTGCCAGTTCGCCAGGTGTCGTACTACCTGTGTGGCGACATCCACGAGCCGCAGTATTACACTGAGCTGTTCTACACCCTGCGCTCGGCCGCCGAGACCGATCTGGTCTATATCCACCTCAATTCATCGGGCGGCGACTTCAATACCGGCCTGCAGATCATCAACAACGTGCGGGCCTCGAATGCCCGGGTGGTGACCATCCTCGAGGCGCGGGCCTATTCGATGGCGGCCCTCATTTTCCTGTCCGGTGACGAACTCGTGGTGCACGACAACTGCCAGCTGATGTTCCACATCTATTCGGGGATTTTCGCCGGCAAGGGTAACGAACATCAGGCCGAAGTACTGGCCCTCGGCAACTGGTTCGAGAAGGTCATGAGCCGGCTCTGTTCGCCCTTCCTGACCGAAACGGAGATCGCCAACATCCTCAAAGGGGCCGATCTGTGGATGGATTCCGATGAAATCCACCGGCGGCTGACGCGCATGCAGCGGGCCCGCAAGGCCAGCGAGCGCAAGAAGAAGGAAAAGTCCGCGCCGTCGGCCGGGTAAGTTGGCCTCAGCCGGGGCCTGCCCGGTGCAGCTTCTGCCACATGCTGAAGCTGAAGAATCCCAGCCCGAGCCAGATCAGCCCGAAACTGACCAGCCGCTCGATCTGCAGCGGTTCGCCGAAAATCCAGATGGCCGTGGCGAACTGCATGGTCGGGTTGATGTACATGAGCATGCCGACAGTGGCCAGATCGAGGCGCTGGGTGGCCGCGGCAAAAGCCATGAGCGGCAGGGCGGTGATGATGCCGGCGCCGATCAGCCAGGCTGCGGTCGACGTGTCATGAGCGGCAAAAGCCAGGTGCCCGCTCTGCGCCATCCATAGCGCGTAGATGCCGCACACCGGCAGCATGGCCAGGGTTTCCAGCCACAGGCCGGACAGCGCATCGACCGGCACCTGCTTGCGGACCAGGCCATAAGTGCCGAAGGTGACAGCGAGAAAGAGCGACACCCAGGGCAGGCTGCCGAGCGAAATCACCTCGTTGGCGAGACCGGCGACGGCGAGGCCGACCGAAATCCATTCCAGCCGGTTGAGCTTTTCCTTGAGCACGACGAGGCCAAGCAGGACATTGACCAGCGGCGTCAGGAAATAGCCGAGGCTGGAGGCGACGACCTGTTGGTGGGCGACGGCCCACAGGAACATCAGCCAGTTGCTGCCGACCAGCAAGCCGGCGAGCGCCAGCATGGCCACCTGGCGCGGCCGGTGGAAAACAGCCAGCACCTTGCCCCAGCTGCCGCGCAGGGTGAGCAGGAGACCGACGAAGACAAAGGCCCAGACGGCGCGATTGGACAGCACGTCCATCGGCGAAACGTGCGCCAGCTGGCGGAAGAAGAGCGGGAAGAAGCCCCAGATGCCGTAGGCGAGCAGGCCGAAGCCGATGCCGGCCAATTGGCTTTTCGGCTGCACCGGTTCAGTCGCGCAGGAGCTGCAGCGCCGGCGAACGATAGTCGCGGCGGAAGAGCACGACCAGCACGACCATGGCGAAGGCGCCCAGGACGGCCGGGTTGAGCAGCCAGCCGGAGGCGGCGAGGCCGAAGTAGTAGGCGCGGATGCCGCGGTTGAAATCGTCGCCGGCCAGGTTGTTGGCGCCGGCGACGCGCTGGGCATAGGTGTCGATGCCCGGTTCGCCGGATTTGCCCAGGGGGGCGGCGCCGACGAGGATGGAAAGGAGGTTGAACTGGCGCAGCGACCAGGTGAATTTGAAATAGGCGAAGACAAACGAACCGAGCAGCAGCATGAGTTTGACTTCGAGCAGCTCGCGGTTGCCGGCGCCGCCGAAAGGCAGTTCGCTGGTGAAACTGAGCAGCTTGTCGGAAGCGCCAAGCGCGGCGACGAGGCCGGCGATGATGTAGATCGTCGTGTTGGCGTAGAAGGAAACGCTGGTCACCAGATTGCCGATGAGTGTCGAATCGGTGACCCGAACGTCGCGTTCGAGCATGCGGTAGGCCCACTGCAGGCGGTAACGCTGGCTGGTCCGGATCAGCCCATTGGCGCCCGACTGGCTGTGTTCGGAATACCAGGCGTAACCGGCCCAGCTGGCAAAGAAAATGGCCAGGGAAATCCAGTCGACCGCGGAAAGATGGGGCAATGCATGCATCCATACATATTGCCATAGGCCTGGCGCTTGCGACATCGCCAAAATCCCCTGTTGCGGCGCAGGGCTTACCTGGCCTATGCTGAAAGTCATAGTCTGGGCGTGTTGCCCGAATGCCGTCTCATTTTGTCGCCGCGAAGCATTTTCAGGGTGTTTGAACGATGACCAGAATGCATCCGCTCACCTTGCGTTTCAACGATTCGGAAACCGAGCAAGCCTTCCTCCGCCAGCTCGTTCCGCGCCTGCGTCTGCAGGGCCGGGCGGCGATCGTGGTCGGTGTCATCGTCTATTTCGTCTATGGCGCGCTCGATCACCTGTTCGTGCCGCCCGACCAGCTCGGGGTGGTCTGGATCATCCGCCTGGCGGCGCTGGCGGTGCCGCTGACCGTCCTCGTCCTGACCTTCACCCTGTGGTTCGAAAAAGCCAATCAGTGGCCACTGGCGCTGGTCGGTCTCTCGGCTTCGCTCGGCCTGATTTCCATGCTCTGGCATCTGCCGGTCGACAGCAGCGCCTACTATTACCCCGGCCTCATGCTGGCCACCTTCTATACCTACAACCTGGTCGGCGCCCGATTCATCCAGGCGCTCGGCATCAACGTTTTCGTGCTGCTCCTCTTCAACCTGCTCTTCGGCTTCGTGCGCGCCTATCCCGATCCGATGCTGCTCAGCGAGAACTTCTTCATGCTCTCGGCCAACCTGATCGGCGGGGCGGCCGGCTATCTGGTCGAATACCAGCGGCGCCAGCTCTTTTTGCGCGAACTGCAGCTCGACCGGGAGCGCCGCCTGCACCTCCAGCGCTCGCTGCACGACCGGCTGACCGGCCTGCCCAACCGCGACCTGCTCGACGATCGGCTGCGGCAGGCGCTGGCGCTGGCCCGGCGCGACTCAGAGCGACATGCCGGATTTTTCGTCGATCTCGATGGCTTCAAGAGCGTGAACGACCAACTCGGGCACGAAACGGGCGATGCGGTGCTGCGCGAAATCGCCCGCCGCCTGGTCGCCGCGACGCGGGAAACCGACACCATCTCGCGCCTCGGGGGCGACGAATTCTTCCTGCTCATCCACGACATCGGTTCCTGCGATGCCGCCGTCCATCTGGCTGAAAAGCTGATCCGGATCATCGAGGAACCGATTGCCAACCAGCCCGACATGCCGCCCATCAGCGCCAGTATCGGCATCAGCCTGTTTCCCCAGATGGGGCTGGAAAATACGCCCGAGGCGATCATCCGCAGCGCCGACCAGGCCATGTACCGGGCCAAGGAAGCCGGCAAGCGGCGCTTTCATCTGGCCCAGTGAACTGGCTGGTGGCGTTTGAATTCCTGTATCCTGCCAGCCTTTCAAAATCGTGGGGAACCGACATGGGACAGGCTAAAAATCGCGGCACGCAGGCCGAACGCATCGCCCAGGCGCAGGCCAAAATCGAATCGACGCGCCCGGAAAAGCTGGTCTGCAACGGCTGCGGCGGCGACGTGACGACCATCAACCCGGTCAGTACGCGCGGCCTGCGCGGCATCGATGCCATCTGGGTCGGCCAGTGCGACTGCGGCCAGACCACCTTCGCCGCCTCCGGCGAGCCGAATGCCGTCGAAGCCTTCTTCTTCGCCCTCAGCGAAAACACCGAACTGACGCTGGGCCGCCAGGAGAAGGACGGCGCCGGGCACGAAACGGCCTGATCGGGATTTCATTTTTGACCGTTTTTTCCGGTTGACCGTAGAAGGTCCGGTGGACCGAAAGCCGGTTGATGGCGAACGACTTTTTTGCCCCGCACAGCATCCCCGGCGTCTCGATTTTGAGATGGCGCGTGCGGCTGAACGCTGCTAGTCTTGTTGAAACAGGTGCCTTGGCGCAAGGTCTGGGGAAAGTCTCGACAAGGAAATAAAGTGAAGACGGCTCAACGCTTTTTCCTGGGGTTTTTGGCTATTGTGGCCGGGCCGTGTTTTGCCCAGGGCGTCCTCCAGCAGCTTCCGCCAGGGCCGATTGGCCAGCCTGCAAAGACCGTTGTTTTCATTGCCTCCGACTACAGGAACGGCGGGGTGATGGGCGTCTACCGCGGCTTCGAGGAGGCGGCACAAAAGCTCGGCTGGCAGATTCGTGTCGAGGATGGTGGCGGAATGAGGGCGACGCTGGCGGCGCGCTTGAAGCAAGTCGTTGCGACGCGACCACACGGAATTGTGATTGGCGGGTTTGATTCCGCTGACTTCGTCGAGGAAATTGCCGCCGCGAAGCGAAACCGGATTGTCCTGGTTGGCTGGCATGCAGCCAAAAATTCCGGGCCGACGACCGACCTGTTCGTCAATGTCTCGACCATACCCGTCGATGTGGCGCACATCGCGGCCGATTACGTGATCCGTGACGCCATGGCGAGCCAGAAGCAGGTGGGCGTCGTCATTTTCAACGACGAGCAGTTCGCGGTGGCCAACGCCAAGACCGAGGCGATGAAAAAGGCCATCGAGGCGTGCCGGGGTTACACGGGCTGCAAAGTGCTGGCCGTCGAGAACGTATCGATCTCCGATGTGGCCGCCGAGATTCCGGCAATCGTCCCCAGGCTTGTCGCGACCCATGGCGCGGCCTGGACATACAGCCTGGCCATCAATGACGTCTATTTCGACGAAATCAACTATCCGCTGGTCGCGGCCGGGCGGGCGGATATTGTCAATGTGTCGGCAGGGGACGGTTCAGACAAGGCGCTTGGCCGCATTCGCGCCGGCGTTTCGCGGCAGGCGGCCACGGTGGCCGAGCCGATGAAAATGCAGGGCTACCAACTGGCCGACGAACTGAATCGCGCTTTTGCCGGAGCGCCGCCGAGCAACTATCAGTCGAAACCCATTCTGGTTACCGCCGACTTGCTGAAATCCGCCGGCCGGGAGGGAATCGAGGCTGATAGAGGATTCGTGGCCGAGTATTCGGCGATCTGGGGCAGGAAATGAAGGCGATTGCCCCGGTCGACGGCTGGCCATGTGCGGCAATGCCAGCGATGCCAGCCGTTCCTTGCCGGTGCCTGCCATGACAACGCTGCGGAGTGCGGTTCTGGCGCTGCGAATCCTGTTCTGGGTCATGTTGACCAGTCTGGCCGTTTTCGCCCTGGCCACCACCTTCGGCTACGTCCACGAACGCGAGAAAGCCCTCCAGATGGCCCGTGCCAACGCACGGAGCGCGGTTGACCAAAGCCTCTCGGCAATCTCCATTTCTCTCTGGCAGTATGATGTTGCCGGTCTCAATGCCCTGCTCTCCGGCATGGTCCGCGCAGGCTCCCTGGTTCGCGTCGAGGTACTGGATCGCGACAAGGTTCTGAATCAGGAACGGGTGGTCGTCGATGTCAGACAACCCGGCTTCGCCGGTGCGGCTGACCAGATATGGACGCTGCCGGTCATCGCGCCGGACGGAAAGCAGACCATCGGTCATGTGCGCATTTCGGAGTCTTATGGTCAGGTCAATGCGCAGGTGGCCGAGACCTTGAAGACGCTGGTGATGATGGACCTGTTCAAGATAATCGGGCTGGCCCTGGTGCTGTTTGCCATTGTCTATCGGACGATAGTCCGGCCCCTGCATCAACTGGCGGCGGACGTCATTCTTCTGGGGCGTGCCAGGGATGCGCCAAAGCTCTCCATCGAGAGAAAGACGACAGGTTCTTCCAGTGACGAGATCGATATTCTGGTCGACGCCATCAACCGCTTTGTCGCTGAGCGCAGGCAGATTGAGCGGGATCTGCAGTCCATTCTCGACAATATGCCGGCGATGATCGGCTACTGGGACAGGACGCTGCACAACCGGTTCGGCAACCACGCCTACGCCGAATGGTTCGGCATCAAGCCCGATCAGATGCGGGGCATGCATATCCGGGAGGTCATCGGAGAGCATTTGTACCAACTCAACCTGCCGAAAATGGAAGCGGCACTTCGCGGCGAACCGCAGACTTTCGAGCTGTCGATCCTGCCGCCTGACGGCATGGCCTGGCGCCATGCGCAGAGCAACTACATTCCGGACATCCATGGCGATCTGGTCGACGGATTTTATGTCCTGGTCACCGATATCACGTCTTTCAAGCTGGCCCAGCTTGAGATTGAGAGGAATCGCGACCATCTCGAAGAAGTCGTCACCGAGCGCACCGGGCAACTGGAAAAAGCGAAAGCGGCAGCCGAAGCCGCCAACGTTGCCAAGAGCAGTTTCCTCGCCAACATGAGCCATGAAATCCGGACGCCGCTCAATGCCATTGTCGGCATGGTGAGTTTGATCAGGCGCTCGGACATTGCGCCCGAGCAGATCGAGCGGCTCGACAAGATCGACACGGCAAGTCGGCATCTGCTTGAACTCATCAACGCCATACTCGACCTGTCCAAGATCGAGGCCGGCAAGTTTTCCATCGATGAAGGCAGCGTCAGTGTCGCCAGTATCACCGCCAACGTCGCGTCGATTCTCAATGAACGGGTCAGGGAAAAAGGACTTGTGCTGCTGGTCGAAAATGAACCTCAGCCGAATTTCCTGCTGGGTGATGGCGCGAGGCTGCAACAGGCCCTGCTCAATTACGCCACCAATGCGGTCAAATTCACCAGTACGGGGTGCGTAGTGCTGCGGAGCCGCGTGCTTGACGAGTCAGCCGACTCGGTCCTGCTTCGCTTCGAGGTTGAGGATAGCGGCATCGGCATTCCGGCCGATGTGATTCCCCGGCTCTTCAACTCTTTCGAGCAGGCAGACAATACAACGACACGCAAATTCGGCGGCACCGGGCTTGGCCTGGCGATCACCAAGCGACTGGCGGAACAGATGGGCGGCGAGGTAGGCGTTGAAAGCACGCCGGGTCTGGGCAGCACTTTCTGGTTCACCGCCAGGCTCAAGAAAGGCTCGGGGGATGTTGCAACCGAAGCGGCCCAACCGGGCGCTCACGAGGCCCTGCTGCGCGAGCGCTTTGCCGGCCGGCCGGTATTGATCGTTGACGACGAGCCGGTCAATCGCGAAGTAGCCCAGGTGCTTCTTGAAGATGTCGGGCTGATCGTCGAGACCGCAGACGATGGCGCCAAGGCAATCGGCATGGCCGAGGAAAAACCTTATGCCTTTATCCTCATGGATATGCAGATGCCCAATGTGGATGGATTGGAAGCGACAAGGCAGATACGAAAAACGCTGCGCCACCGCGATACGCCGATTGTCGCGATGACCGCCAATGCCTTCGCCGAAGATCGGCAGAATTGCTTTGACGCCGGGATGAACGACTTTCTGACCAAACCATTCAATCCCGACTCGCTGTATGCCATTTCGGCAAAGTGGCTGAGCCGGCATACCGGCCAATAAATTCGAGCCGGAGCGAACGGGTCGAGGAGGTTCCGCTCCCCTCCAGCCTCAACTCAGCCAGAGCTTTTTCCAGCCCTCGTGCCCGAGGCGCTCCATCGTTTCGATGTTGCGCTCGAAAATCGCTTCGGCATCGGGGAAGGCTGCCACGGCGCGGTCAATGCTGCTTTCGCGGAGCAGGTGCAGGGTCGGGTAGGGCGAGCGGTTGGTGAAATTGGCGATGTCGTCCGGCTCGCTGCCGGCAAACTCGTATTGCGGGTGCAGGCTGGCGATCTGGAAAACGCCCTCGTAACCGAGGTTGCGGATCAGCGCATCGACTTCGCCGAGGAAGAAATGGAAGTCGAGAAAATCGGTCATCGCCAGCGGGTGAATGAGCAGCGTGGTGTCCAGCTGTGCCGGGTCGGTGTCGACCATCAGCGTCAGTTCATGCTCCAGTTCGGCCAGCAATTCGTCGGGGGTGCTCGCCGCGGTCAGGGCGTAGCGGACCTGCTTTTTGACGAAGACGCTTTTGGCGAACGGGCAGAGGTTGAGGCCGATCACGGCGCGTTCCAGCCAGGTTTTCGTGCTGGCAATGATGTCCTCGCCGGCAGCGGCGTCAGGGTAGGGCTTGAGAAGTTCGGTCATGGTCGGTCTTGGATGGGCGGCGCCGGAGCTGCCCGTGGATTTCAAAATTGGCCAAAATTTCCGGTTGACCGTAGGAGTCAGAAAAATACCGGCAGAAAGCCGGATGGCGGGCGTTACCGAAACCGATTGCCTATTTTTTCAGCAGTGGCGCGGCAATTTTCGGCCCGTCGGCCGGCCCGCCCTTCGGTATCGGTTGCACCGGCTGCTGCGGATGGAAATGCGTGCCTTGCGGGTAGGCGGGGGCGACGATGGGAACGTTGGTCGGCGGCGGGCGGACCAGGTTGCGACAGGCCGCTTCGATTTGCATGCGCTGGCTGGCCTCGAGAACCATTTGCCCGACCTTGTGCAGGCATTCATCGGTATCGCCGTAGGCCGGCGGCGGGGGGCTGGCGTTGGCGGTCGGCAACGGCTGGCTGACGCCAGGCTGCCGCGCCCGTTCTGCCGCCTGGTCGGCGCGTTGCGCCGCCTCGCGCTTGGCGACGAAAGCGCGCATCCGTTCAACCTCGAGTTCGGCGGCCCGGCGGGCGGCTTCGGAAACGTATTCATCCGGGCGCACGGCGATCGTGCTGCTGCTCGTCGCGCAGGGCGCGTTGGCAATCTCGGTCTGCCCATTGGCCAGGCGGCATTTGTAGATTTCGGCGCCGGCCGGCGCTGGCAGTACGATCAGGGCGGCAATGGCGATAAATATTTTCAACATGGCCGGATTATTCACCAAAAACGCGCTGCTGCCCATTTTCCCGGCCCCGTCAGGGGGGGCGCCGGGTGGTCGATGCGATCAGGCTATTTATTTGTATTTTTTGACAAAAACAGGAAATTGGAAAGCCTGCTCATCCATTCTGGAATTTTTAAAACTCCGTTAGAATGTCGGCCGCCCATGCGCTTCGCATGGCGCAATGGGTGTGGTGACACGGGGAATGTGGGCGGGATGAAATCTGGCAGGTCGAATTTATTGAATGTGGCACTGTGCCTGTCCGTTTTTGCCGGCGCGACGCAAGCCGGGTCGGGTGTCGATCTGACGGAAATTCCCTTCGAGCAACTGATGCTGCGCGAGGCTGTGCCGGTGGCGCAGATCGCCCAGCAGGTCAGCGATGCACCGTCGGCCGTCAGCATCGTCACGGCGGCCGATATCCGCGCCTACGGCTACCGGACCCTGGCCGACGTGATCGGCAGCATGCGCGGCCTGACCACCACCTATGACCGGCGCTACCAGTATCTCGGCGGTCGCGGCTTCGGCGTGCCCGAGGATTACGCCGGCCGTATCATGCTGCTCATCGATGGCTACGCAACGCAGGACAGCCTGTTCAACCAGGCCTACATCGACGAATCCGGCCTGCTCGACCTCGAACTCGTCGAGCGCGTCGAATACGTGCCGGGCACCGGCTCGGTGACCTACGGCAACAACGCCCTGCTCGGCATCATCAATGTGGTGACCAAGAAAGGGCGCGATTTCAACACTGCCCAGTTGTCCGCCGAGGTGTCCAGCCATGGCGGCCAGAAGCAGCGGGCAAGCTTCGGCAAGCGTTTCGACAACGGTGCCGACCTGCTGCTCTCCGCTTCGGCACTCGACGTCGATGGCCGCAACCTTTATTTCCCGGCCTATGACACCCCGGCCACCCATAACGGCATCGCCGAAAACCAGGACGGCGAGACCAACAAGCGCTTTTTCGGGAAAATTGCCTATCAGGGCCTGAGCATCGAAGGCGCCTACGTCGACCGCAAGAAAATGCTGCCGACCAACCCGACCACGTCGACGGCGTTCAACACGCCGTTTTCCGTCCGTGACGAAAACGCATTCCTCAACCTGGCTTACCAGACAACGCCAAGTCCGGCCCTCAGTTCGCTCTCGCGGTTTTATACCGGCCAGTACGCCTACGATTCATCGCGCGAATTTGCCGACTACAGCCTCGACAACGAAAAATACGGGCGGCGCGAATATCACGGCAGCTGGTGGGGCATCGACCAGAAATTTGTCGGCAACTGGTTTGTCGATCACACGATGGTCTTCGGCTTCGAGTTCCGCAACGACTACCGGCAGCAGTTCCGGCGGACCTATTTCTCACCGCAGTGGGCGACCGTTGAGTTGTTCAGCGATTCGCTGTCGCGGCGCACGGCCAGCCTCTATCTGACCGACGAATATCGCATCAACGAACGCTGGTCGCTCAACCTCGGCGCCCGCCACGACGATGCCAGCGATCTTGCCGGCAACTGGAGCCCGCGTCTGGCCGTGATCTACAAGCCGACCCTGCAGACCACCCTGAAGGCTTCCTACAGCGAAGCCTTCCGCATGCCGCACGCCTACGAACGCTTTTCGTATGAAGCGGCGGCGGCCCCGGAATATGTGGCGGCGACCGAACTGGTGCTGCAGCACGAATTCAGCCGCGACACCCGCCTGACCGGCTCGCTGTACAGCTATCACCGGAGCGGTCAGCTGGTTTATAACGATGCGCTGGGCGACTACGTGGCGGATGGCAACAGCCGCACCCAGGGCCTGGAAATCGAGCTGGAGAGCCTGTGGGAAAGCGGCGTTCGTTCGCGCGGCAGCCTGGCCTGGCAGAATGCGCAGGATGTCGTTGGCAGCGAACTGATCAATTCGCCGCACGTGCTGGGCAAATTCAACCTCAGTTTTCCGCTCTTCGACGGCGCCCTGCGCAGCGGCCTCGAGGCCCAGTATCTCGGTTCCCGACTGACCATGGAACGGCGGCGGCTTGGCGGCGTGGCGCTGGCCAACCTGACCTTCTCGAGCCAGCGCAAATGGCATGGGCTGTCGGCCTCCTTCAGCATTCGCAACCTGTTCGACCGCGAATACGAAGTTGTTTCGCCTTTCGACTGGCGGCCCGACAGCGGCTTGCCGCAGGATTCGCTGCGCATGGACGGGCGCAGCTTCTGGTGCCAGCTTAACGTCGATCTCTGATCGTTCGAGCCACGGCTCGGGGCCGGTCAGGAGGCCAGCGGATCGCCTTCCGCTTCGGCCTGGCGGGCGGCCAGGACCTGCTCCTCGGGGGCGCCGATGCGCTCGAGCAGATTGCTGTGGCCGATGTGCAGCAAGGCTTCGATCTCCCGATAATCGTCCGGCAGGGCCGGGTCGTTCCAGCCATTCGCCGAGTGCCGGGCGAGATCGACCGCGAGCTTGACGTTCCTGACATTGGCCACCTCGGCATCGGCCGGGTTGAGCAGCGAACAGAGCAGTGGCGGCAGCCCCCAGTGGGTGATCAGTTCGACGGCGATTTCGTCGAGCGGGGCGCCGAAAACCTCCTGCTGGATCTGGCTGCTGCGCCGCCCCGGCTCGCTGGCCAGGCGCTCCTTGGCCCGGATGGCGAGGTTGGGGGCGAAACACCAGAGAAGGATTTCGACCAGATCGTGGAGCAGCGCCGCCATGGCGATTTCGTCGAAGCTCACGTTCTGGCGCAGCAAGGCCCAGTCGCGGGCCCATTGCGAAGCGGCGCGGGAACGGGCAATGACCTTGAGCAGGCCGAGCATGGCCTTCGGGTAGCCCTTGAGCTGCTGCTCGAGGATGGGCGGATCCTGGATGCTGTCGTAGAAATTCTGCGTGCCGATCATCACCAGCGAGCGTTCGATGGTCGTGATGTCGGCCGACTGTCGGCGCGAGCGGTTGGCCTGCATGTACTGAAACAGGCGCAGGGTCATGAGCGGGTCGTGGGCAATGACCGTGGCCAGCTTGCGGGTATTGATCGTGTTCGCCGTTTCGCGCAGTTCGGCGAGCTGGTGAACCGTGTGGCGGAGGACCGGGACTTCGATGCTCTTGAAGTGCTCAACCCAGGGGGCGACCCCGGGGAAGGGAAAATCGATCATCAAGGTCATGGCCGTAAACCTTTCTTCGCTCAGGCGTTGAACAGCTGTTTCAGGAATTTCTCGACATACGCCGGGCGCACCGGCTTGACGACGTAACCGCGGGCGCCGAGTCCGGCCGCTTGCTGGACGATGCTCCGCGAGGTGTCGCCGGTGACCATGACCACGGACGTTTTCGGGCTGGCCGCGACAATTTTGGGGAGCGCCTCGAGGCCGCCCAGGATGGGCATGTTGACGTCGAGAAAGAGCACGGTCGGCTGGTAGTTGGTAGCGGCACGGATGGCTTCCTCGCCATTCGCCGCCTGGCCGACGACCTGCAGGCCGAGTTCGGTGAGCAGGCCCTTGAGCAGCAGGCGGATCGAGCTGTTGTCATCGGCGATGACGGCTGTCCGCTGGTGGCCCGCGGCTTTGCCGGCTTTCTCGGCGACCGGCAGCGGCGCCGGCGAATTGACGGCCGCTTCCGGCTGGCTTTCCGGCGAGGCCCGGCGACGGGTTTCGCGAACCTGCTGCAACTCGTCGATCACCTGTTTCTGACCGAAGGGCTTGCGCAGAAAGCCGGCGGCGCCGGCATCGGCGGCTTGCGTCTCGATGCCCTGGCCTTCCGTCGCCGTGATGAACAGCACGTCGATTTCCGGATGGTCCGAATTGATCTCACGCAAGATGTCGAGGCCATCCCGACCTGGCAACTGGTAGTCGAGACAGATAATCTGCGGCGACAGTGCGCGCACGGCTTCCATGACACCATTGCCATCTTCCAGCGCGCCCACCACCGCGTAGCCCTGGCTGGTCAGCAGGGCGCTCAGCAGGTCTCGCATCGAGGCATTGTCATCAACAATCAGAACGCGCATTCGGAATTTCCCGGCAGTTTCCATGAATCCAGACAACGGGTGATCTGGGCAAATCGCTGGCGACGCTTATGTTAGCCGCGAAAAGGAAGAAATGGACAGAGCCAAATCAAAACGCCTCCAGGTCGGAGGCGTTTTCGATTTTGGCCGTTTTTTACGGTTGACCGTAGCAATGCCTTACAAAATCATCCCGGCGCCGACCGTGTTGTTATTGCTTTCATCGATGATGATGAAAGCGCCGGTTCCCCGGTTTTCCAGGTAGGGGTCGGCGAACAGCGGCTGGGCCAGCTTGAAGGTGACTTGGGCGATGTCGTTCATGGCCAGCTTTTCGGCCGGCACCTTTTCCAGTGTGTTCACGTCGAGGCGATGGTCGATGGCGGCCAGCTTGGCTTTCGAGTCGCGCGTCGTGTGGCGGATCAGGTAGGTGCGGGCGCGGTCCATCGGGGCTTCGGCCATCCAGCAGACGGTGGCTTCGATCTGCTTGACGGCGGCTGGAACTTCGCTCGACTTGACGATCATGTCGCCGCGCGAGGTGTCGATTTCGTCGGCGAGCAGGATGGTGACGGATTGCTCGGTGACCGCTTCGGGAATATTGACGCCGCCGATCTGGATGGCCTTGACCGTCGAGCTCAGGCCGCTGGGCAGCACGGTGACGGCGTCGCCGACTTTCAGGCTGCCGGCTTCGACGCGGCCCATGAAGCCGCGGTAGTCGTGCAGGTCGGGGTTGGCCGAATCCTGCGGGCGACAGACGTACTGGACCGGAAAACGGAATTTTTCGGTGTGCTCGGTGTGGGCGCCCGGCGTTTCTTCGAGGATTTCAAGCAGGGTCGGGCCGTCGTACCAGTTCAGGCTGTCACCGCGGTCGACGATCATGTCGCCGTTGAGGGCCGAGAGCGGAATGAAGCGGACGTCCTCGATGCCGAGCTTGCCGGCGAATTCGAGGTAGTCGGCCTTGATCTTTTCGTAGGTGGCCTGCGAGTAATCGACGAGGTCCATCTTGTTGATTGCCACCAGCAGGTGCGGGATGCCGACCAGCGAAGCCAGTTTGGAGTGACGCCGGGTCTGGGTCAGGATGCCCTTGCGCGCATCGATCAGGATGATGGCGAGGTTGGCGGTGGACGCGGCGGTGACCATGTTGCGGGTGTACTGCTCGTGGCCCGGCGCGTCGGCGATGATGTACTTGCGGGTGCCGGTGGAGAAGTAGCGGTAGGCGACGTCGATGGTGATGCCCTGTTCGCGTTCGGCTTGCAGGCCGTCGGTGAGCAGCGAGAGGTCAACCGCGCCCATGCCGCGCTTTTCCGAGGTCTTGGTGATGGCGGAGAGCGTGTCAGCGAGGATGGTCTTGGTGTCGAACAGCAGACGCCCGATCAGCGTGCTCTTGCCGTCATCGACGCTGCCGCAGGTCAGGAAGCGCAGCAGGCCGTGGTCTTCGTAGTTTTCGTTGGTGGACATATTGTTTTCCCGTGAGGATCGAGGATTCAGGATCGAGGATCGAGTGGGCCGCGGTTTTGCTAACAGCTCGATCCTAATAACTCGATCCTAGAAATATCCTTCTTTCTTGCGTTGTTCCATGGAGGCGTCGCTGGTCTGGTCGTCCAGACGGGTAGCGCCGCGCTCGGTGATGGTGGTGGTGGCTGTTTCGAAAACGATCTTGCTGACGTCGTCGGCATCCGATTCGACCGGCGCCGTGCAGGAAATGTCGCCGACGGTGCGGAAACGGACCTGCAGGTCAATGATTTCTTCACCCGGCTTGGACGGATTGGCGACGCCGCCACCAACCAGCGGCACGTTGACCGGCACGATGGCGCCCTGGCGCATGGCGACCGGGCGGGTGTGGGCGAAGTAGATCGACGGCAGTTCGAGGCCTTCGCGCTCGATGTATTGCCAGACGTCCATTTCCGTCCAGTTTGAGATCGGGAAGGCGCGGATGTTCTCACCCTTGTGGCTGCGGGCGTTGTACAGGCTCCACAGTTCCGGGCGCTGGTTCTTCGGGTCCCATTGGCCGAATTCGTCACGGAAGCTGAAGATGCGTTCCTTGGCTCTGGCCTTTTCCTCATCGCGACGGGCGCCGCCGATACAGGCGTCGAAACCGAATTCCTCGATGGCTTCGAGCAGGGTGACCGACTGGTGCTTGTTGCGCGATTCGCCTTCGTGCTTCAGAACGACGGTGCCGCGCTTCATCGAGTCTTCGACCGAGCGGACGATCAGCCGCTCACCGAGTTCGGCCGCGCGCTTGTCGCGGAAGGCGACGACTTCCTTGTAGTTGTGGCCGGTGTCGATGTGCATCAGCGGGAAGGGGAACTTGCCCGGGCGGAAGGCCTTTTCGGCCAGGCGCAGCATGCAGATCGAGTCCTTGCCGCCGGAAAACAGCAGCACCGGGTTGGAACACTGGCCGGCCACTTCGCGCATGATGTGGATGGCTTCGGCTTCGAGCCAGTCGAGGTGAGAGAGGGTGGAACGTTGGGTCATTGCTTGGGTAATCCGCGTGGATTGTCGAATGCTGCGCATTGTAGCAAAGCGCTTAATATTCTTTTAAGAACAAATGTACATTGCGTTATTTCAAAAAGACATAAAGCGATGCGCGGAGTTCTTGAACCATCTTCACGGATGCTGGTCAGAATATGGATTTGGGATATTCTTCGGCCCGACTCGTCATTTTTCAGGAGCAGGTCATGCAATTCCGTTTCGCCATCGCCTTGAGCGCCATTTCGCTTGCCTTGCTCGGGGCCTGTTCGACACCGATCGTCGGGGAGTCTGCCAAGGCTGAATTGCTGGCCCTTTCGGGGAGTCGGGTGGCCGGCACGGTCAGTTTTTCCGAAACCGACGGTCGCCTGCGCGTCGTCGCCAACGTGACGGGGCTGACGCCGGGCGAACACGGTTTTCATGTGCATGAGGTGGGCGATTGCAGCGCACCGGACGGCGCCAGCGCGAAGGGGCATTTCAATCCGGGCGGTAATGCGCACGGCCATTTCGCCAGCAGCGATCATCACGGTGGCGATCTGCCCAGCCTGATTGCCAATGCGCAGGGCGTCGCGCGATACATCGCCGAATTGCGCGGCCTGAGCTTGCACGGCCCGACCGGGGTGATCGGGCGCAGCGTCGTGATCCATGCCGATCCGGACGACTACCGCTCGCAGCCGGCTGGCAATTCGGGCCGGCGCGTTGCTTGCGGGGTGATCGTGGCGCACTGAATTCCGGCGCCGCGCGGATTTCATTTTTGCCTGTTTTTCCCGGTTGACCGTAGCAATCGGTTTTGTCGCTACGGCGCCGGGCCGATCATCTCGCCCGGCACGACCCAGCGGTCGTAGTCTTCGAGCGAGACATGGCCGAGCGCCAGCGCCGCCTGCCTGAGCGTGGTGCCGTCGTGGCTGGCCAGTTTGGCGATTTCGGCCGCCTTGTCGTAGCCGATGTGCGGGGTCAGGGCGGTGACCAGCATGAGCGAGCGTTCCATGAGTTCGGCGATGCGTTTGCGGTGGGCGGTGATGCCGCGCACGCAATGGTGTTCGAAACTGGCCATGCCGTCGCCGAGCAGGCGCACGCTGTGCAGGAAGTTGTGGGCGATGACCGGCTTGTAGACATTGAGTTCGAAATTGCCGGAAGCGCCGGCGATGGTTATCGCCACGTCGTTGCCCATGACCTGGCAGCAAAGCATGGTGAGCGCTTCGCACTGGGTCGGGTTGACCTTGCCGGGCATGATCGAACTGCCCGGCTCGTTTTCCGGGATGCCGATTTCGCCAAGCCCGGAGCGCGGCCCGGAAGCCAGCCAGCGGATATCGTTGGCGATTTTCATGAGGGCCACGGCCAGCGTCTTGAGGGCGCCGTGGGCGGCGACCAGGCCGTCGTGGGCGGCCAGTGCAGCGAACTTGTTGGCGGCGCTGGTGAACGGAATGCCGTTGCGCTCGGCCAGTTCAGCCGCGACACGGGCACCGAATTCGGGATGGGTGTTGAGCCCGGTGCCAACGGCGGTGCCGCCGACAGCGAGCGGGGTGAGCGCCGGCAGGCTGGCGGCGACGAGGCTTTCGGCGTGCTGCAACTGGGCGACGTAGCCGGAGAATTCCTGGCCGAGGGAGAGCGGCGTCGCGTCCTGCAGATGGGTGCGGCCGATCTTGATGATGTCGGCGAACTCGGCGGATTTGCTTGCCAGCGTCGCGGTCAGTCGGCGGAGGGCGGGCAATAAGCGGCGCTCGATGCCGATGGTGGCGGCGACGTGCATGGCGGTCGGGAAAATGTCGTTCGACGACTGGCCGAGGTTGACGTGATCGTTGGGATGAACGAGGCGGGCGTGGCCGCGCTGGCCGCCCATCAACTCCGAGGCGCGGTTGGCCAGCACCTCGTTCATGTTCATGTTGTTCATTGGCAGCGAGAATGATGGCTGCCGCGAACGGGGCCGGAAGCAGGCCGAGTTCGCGGTTGACCTTGGCGGCGCTCGCCTTGACCTGGGCCAGCGCGTGGATCAGTTCTTCCGGCATGCGTTCGCCAGAAATGGCGAAATGCGCCAGCGAACGCTGGGTCTGGGCGCCCCACAGGCGGTCGGCGGCAACCTCGATGTCGCCGAAGGAATCCCTTTCCGGTCGGGTCTTGCCGATCGTCGTCATGACCAACTCCTCGCCGGCCGCCGGCATTGCGGGCAATGCGCCAACGGCCTGACTGTTTGATGGGCTGGCCAGCCATAGGTTCGGACTGATTTGCTTTACCGTAGCCGAGCGACGCTCTATACAATTCTGGATTGGGAAAAGGATATGGCGGAGCGCAGCTTGAAATCGAAGGCGTCGAAAATCGTTGGAGTCGGCTCGGGCCGGAATGGCGTCAGCATCTGCGGGGGCAAGGTGTGAAGAGCCGTTCGCTACATCTCGTGGCTGCCCTGCTGGTGTTTTGCGGCCTGGCACTGGCTGCCTACTTTGCCGAGAAAATAAACCGCGAGCGATACGCTTCGGCCGAGCGCGCCGAGGTTCTGCATGGGCTGACCGTCGTGCGCGATGCGCTCGAAGGCAACCTCAACAGTGATATTCAGTTGGTGCGCGGCCTGATCGGCGTCATCGCCCTGGCTCCGGACATCGGCCAGACGCGTTTCGAGACGGCCGTCAAACCCCTGCTTTCCGGGCGTACTCAGCTGCGCAACATCGCTGCTGCGCCGGATATGGTGATCCGCTGGATGCATCCGCTGAAAGGCAACGAAAAAGCAATCGGGCTCGATTTTCGGACGACGCCGGATCAGGTCGCGGCCGCCGAGCAGGCCAGGGTGTCGCGCCAGATTGTCCTGGCCGGGCCGCTCAACCTTGTCCAGGGCGGCATCGGCCTGGTCGCCCGCTTGCCGGTCTATTTGCCCGACAGCAAAGGGGACGAGTATTTCTGGGGGCTGGTCAGCGCGGTGATCGACGTCGACAAACTGTTTGCCAACAGCGGGCTGTCCCAGGCGGACCTCCCGGTCGATATCGCCATTCGTGGCAAGGATGGCAAGGGCGCCGACGGCGAGGTGTTTTTTGGCCGCCCCGGGGTGTTCGCCGAAAATCCCGTTCTGGCAACGATCTACCTGCCGCAGGGTACCTGGCAGGTTGCCGCGACGCCACGCGGCGGCTGGAAAGCGGAACCCGGCAACCTGGCGTGGCTGCGCCTCGGGTTTGTCCTGATCGCGCTCATGGTCACCGGCGCCCTCGCCCTGCTCTGGCGTGCCTTCGAACGCGCTTCACGCGCGACGGAGAGGGCGGAGGCGGCGCGCCGCCGTCTGTCGGCCAGCCTTGAAAACACGCCCAATGTGGCTGTTCAGTGGTTTGATGCCCGGGGGCGGGTCATTTACTGGAACCCGGCATCCGAAAAACTCTACGGATGGCGCTCGGAAGAGGCGCTGGGCCTGACTCTCGGGCAACTGGTTTTCAAGGGCGACGAGGGCGCGCAGTGCCTGAAGGAACTGGCCGAGGTGGCATCCAGCGGCTACTCGCTGGCGCCCACCGAGTATCTGGTGCGAACCCGCAGCGGCGAGCCGCGCTGGGTGGAGTCGACCGCTTTCGTCATCCCTGGCGAGGGTGATTCGCCGCAGATCCTGGTCTGCATGGATGTCGATATTTCGGCCCGTGTCCGCAACGAAGGCGAGCTGCGCCAGTACCGCCAGCATCTCGAAGAACTGGTCGCCCGCCGCACCGCCGAGCTGGCTGTGGCCAAGGAGGCGGCGGAGGCGGCCAACGTGGCGAAGAGTGCTTTCCTGGCCAACATGTCGCACGAGATCCGGACGCCGCTCAACGCCATCACCGGCATGGCCCACCTGATCCGGCGCAGCGGCCTGGCACCCGAGCAGATGGTGCGCCTCGACCGGCTGGAGCTGGCCGGCGAACACCTGCTGGAAATCATCAATGCCGTTCTCGACCTCTCCAAGATCGAGGCCGGCAAATTCACGCTCGAGGAAATGCCGCTCAAGGTCGGCTGCCTTCTCGGCAATGTTGCCTCGATCATGGGCGATCGTGCCCAGGCCAAGCATCTTGTCCTCCACACCGAGCCGGTGCCCGCCTTGCCGCCGCTGGTCGGCGATGCGACCCGGCTGCAGCAGGCCTTGCTCAACTACGTGACCAACGCCATCAAATTCACCGAGAGCGGCGCCATCACCCTGCGCGCCACCGTGGTCGAGGCCGATGCCGACAGCGTCGCGCTGCGTTTCGAGGTCGAGGACACCGGGATCGGCATTGCCGAGGACGATCTCGGGCGCTTGTTCAGTGCCTTCGAGCAGGCCGACAATTCGACGACGCGCAAATATGGCGGCACCGGCCTGGGCCTGGCCATCACGCGCAAACTGGCCAAGCTCATGGGGGGCGATGCCGGGGCGACCAGCCAGGCCGGGCAGGGCAGCACTTTCTGGCTGACCGCCCGCCTGCGGAAGGTGGTCGAACGCCCCGGTCCGGCCGCTGCCGGGTTCGACGAAAACGCCGCCGAAGCCTTGCGGCGCAACTATCCGGCCAGCCGCATCCTGCTCGTCGAGGACGAGCCGATCAACCAGGAAATTGCCCTCGCCATGCTTGACGACGTCGGGCTGGTCGTCGATGTCGCCGACAACGGCATGGTAGCCCTCGACAAGTTCGGCCGCGAAAGCTACGACCTGATCCTGATGGACATGCAGATGCCGCAGATGGACGGCCTGACCGCAACGCGACAGATTCGCGCCCTGCCGCAGGGCGGCACCATCCCCATCCTGGCCATGACGGCCAACGCCTTCGCCGAGGACAAGGCACGCTGCCTTGAAGTCGGCATGAACGACTTCATCGCCAAGCCGGTCGATCCGGGCCGGCTCTACGCGATGGTGTTGAAATGGTTGAGCCGGGCGGAAGGCTAGGCACAGCGCTGTCGGGGCTAAACCCCCTGGAAGGGGATGGAGTGGCTATTCATGCGATTGCCCTGAACGGCAGTCCATGTCGGGCGCGGTAGCCAGTTTATTATGACGGCATGCGCCTGAACATTCTCGCCTTCGCCGCCGGCATCCTCGGTCTGCAGATGCAGCCGGAACTGCCCGGCTGGGCGCTGTGGGCGATTGCCGGCGGATTTCTCGTGCTGCCGCGTGTGCGCTGGTCGGGCTGGCCGGTTCGCGGGCTGGCGCTGTTGGGTTGCCTGGCGCTCGGCGTCGCCTGGGGCGGCTGGCGGGCCGAAAGCCGGCTGGCCGATCAGCTCGGCGCCGACTGGGAAGGGCGCGATGTCGAGGTGGTCGGCGTCGTCGCCGGTTTGCCGCAGGATTTCAGCAACGGGATACGTTTCGAATTTGACGTAAATTCCCGGTTGACCGTGGGATCGGTCGTTCCCGGGCGGATCATGCTCTCGTGGTACCACAGCCGGCGCGACGAGGCGCAGCTGGAGCGGCGGACGGTGCGCCCGGGAGAGCGCTGGCGTTTTACGGTGCGCCTGAAGCGGCCGCACGGCAACGCCAATCCGGGGGGCTTCGATTACGAAGCCTGGCTGCTCGAACGCAATATCCGGGCAAGCGGCTACATCCGTCCGAACCCGCCGCAACGGCTCAACGACATGGTCTGGCAGCCGGCTTACGCCTTCGAACGGATGCGCCACGCCATCCGCGACTCGTTTGCCCGGCTATTGCCGGAAGCCGACTATCCGTGGGGCGGGGTGCTCGTGGCGCTGGTCATCGGCGACCAGAAGGCGATTCAGGGCGATCTGTGGACGACCTTTAACCGAACCGGAACGACGCACCTCATGTCGATTTCCGGCCTGCATGTGACGATGGTTGCCGCCCTTTTCGGCTGGCTCGTCAATGTTGGCTGGCGGCGTGCGCCGGCCCTGGCCCTGCGCCTGCCGGCGCAAAAGGCCGGGCTGCTCGCGGCAGGTCTGGCCGCTTTCGCCTATGCCTTGCTGGCCGGCTTTGCCGTGCCCGCCCAGCGCACGCTGTACATGTTGCTGGTTGCCGCTGCGGCGATGCTCTCGGGGCGTATCGTGGCGCCGAGCCGGATCCTTTGCCTGGCGCTGCTTGTCGTTCTCCTTGTCGATCCGTGGGCGGTGCTGGCGGCCGGCTTCTGGCTGTCCTTCGGTGCCGTCGGCGCGCTGCTTTACATCAGCTCGGCGACCGTCGGCGAGGCCGCCGGCTGGCCGGCGAAATTCCGCGCCTGGGGCGTCGTGCAGTGGGCCGCGACGCTCGCCTCGCTACCTGTCCTGCTCCTCGTCTTCCAGCAATTCTCGCTGGTCTCGCCGCTGGCCAATGCGCTGGCCATTCCGGTCATCAGCTTCATCGTCACGCCGCTCGCCCTGGACTGGCTCATGGTTTTCCTGACCTGGTGTGCCGGATGGCCGGTCTGGCTGGCGCCGGCGCCACCCCTTTGGGCTGTCCTGGCGGCCGGCCTCGGCGCGGCCATCTGCCTCTTGCCGCGCGGCTTGCCCGGGCGCTGGCTGGGGGCGATCCTGTTCGTGCCGACGCTGTTCTGGCCGGTCGCCAAGCCGCCCGAGGGCGAGGCCTGGATCAGCGTGCTCGATGTCGGGCAGGGGCTGGCCAGCGTCATTCGGACGCGCGAACACACCCTGATCTACGACCCCGGCCCGCTCTACAGCGCCGAATCTGATGCCGGGCAGCGCGTTGTCGTCCCTTATCTGCGCGGGCAGGGGATCGGTCACGTCGACAAGCTCATGGTGACTCACCGCGACGCCGATCATGCCGGCGGAACGGCATCGGTGCTGGCGGCGCTGACGGTCGATGAGGTCGTCTCGTCGGTCGTCGGGATCGACGGGCAACCGTGCACCGCTGGCCAGCGCTGGGTTTGGGATGGCGTCGTTTTCGAGGTGCTGCATCCGCTGGCCGAGGCTTATGCCGGGGCCAGCAAGTCGAATCATCTATCCTGCGTGTTGCGCGTCGAAGCGGGTGGCCATCGCCTGCTGTTTACGTCGGATATCGAAGCACCCGACGAGGCAGCCTTGCTCCGGCGCTATCCGGACGGGCTGGCGGCCGATGTCCTGCTCGTTCCTCACCATGGCTCGAAGACGTCGTCGACGCCGGCTTTCCTGCAGGCAGTCGGGGCGCGCCGGGCGGTCATCCCGGTCGGCTATCGCAACCGTTTCGGGCACCCCAAGGCCGAAGTGCTGGCCCGCTACGAAGCCATGGGTGCGGAAATCTGGCGAACCGATCGCGATGGCGCCGTGCGCATCAGCCTTGCGGCGGGCGGTATCGCCTTGGCCGGCTGGCGGCATGAACATCGCCGCTACTGGCATGGCCGGTGATACATTTGAACCGGAGGAGAAAAGATGCAATTCAAACAACAGATCGTGCAATGCCTCGGGCCGTCTGGGCTGCACCGGATGGCTTACACCGAGTGGGGCGCCCGCGACAATCCGCGCGTCCTCGTCTGCGTCCATGGCCTGACCCGCAACGGCCGCGATTTCGATGCGCTGGCCGAGGCCATGTCGGGCCACTACCGGGTGATTTGTCCGGATGTCGTCGGCCGCGGTCAGAGTGGCCATCTGCGCGACCCGGCGGGCTACGTCATTCCGCAATACGTTGGCGACATGGTGACGCTGATTGCCCGCCTCAATGTCGAAACCGTGCATTGGGTCGGTACCTCGATGGGTGGCCTGATCGGCATGGGGCTGGCGGCCCAGGAAGGGACGCCGATCCACAAGATGGTGCTCAACGATGTCGGGCCGGTGATCACCGCCGAATCGTTGCAGCGCATCGGTGCCTATGTTGGTACCGATCCGGACTGGGCGACTTTCGAGGAGGCGCTGGCCTTCGTCAAATTCGTCAGTGAGCCCTTCGGCGCGCTGACCGAGGCGCAGTGGTATCACCTGACCGAAACCGGCGTTGTCCAGGGCAGCGACGGCCGCTGGCGCTTCCGTTACGACCCGCGCATCGCCGAGCCGTTCCGGGCTGCCTTTGCCGACAAGGATGTCGACCTCTGGCCGCTCTACGAGCAGATCAAGTGCCCGACGCTGGTCATTCGCGGCGCCGAGTCGGACCTGTTGACCCGCGACACCTGGCAAAAAATGGCTTCCTGCGGTCCACGGGCAAAACTGGCCGAAATCGAAGGCGTCGGCCATGCCCCGATGTTCCAGTCGGAAGACCAGATTGCCGTAGTTCGCGATTTCCTGCTGAGCGCATGAAGCACGTCGTTGTTCACGGGCTGAAGCTCGAATATCGCGATTTCCCTGCCGCCGCCGATGGCCGGCCAACCCTGTTGATGCTCCACGAAGGCCTCGGTTGCGTCAGCATGTGGCGGCATTTTCCGGAAAAGCTGGCCGCGGCGACCGGTTGCCGGCTGATCGTCTGGTCGCGCGCCGGCTACGGTGGTTCCGAGCCCTATGCCGAAGCGCGCACGCCGCGCTACATGCATCGCGAGGGTGAGGAAATGCTGCCGGCGCTGGTCGCTGCGCTGGGCGTCGAACGGCCCCTGCTCATCGGCCACAGCGACGGCGGCAGCATCGCGCTGATCTTCGCCGGCGCCTTCCCCGAGATGCCACTCGGCGTTGCCGTCATGGCGCCGCACGAGTTTGTCGAAGAGATCACGCTGGCTGGCATCCGCGAGGCCAGGACGGCTTGGCAGACGACCGATCTGCCGAAAAAGCTGGCGCGCTACCACCACGCGCAGACCGAACGCGTTTTCAGCGACTGGAACGACACCTGGCTGTCGCCGGCTTTCCGCGACTGGAACATCGAGGGTTATCTGCCGAAGATTCGCTGCCCGGTGCTCGCCATCCAGGGCGCCGACGACGAATACGCGACGATGCGCCAGATCGACGTCATCGCCGAACAGGTGCCCGGCACCCAGTTGCTCAAGCTCGCCGACTGCGGCCACTCGCCGCACCGCGATCAGGAAGACGCCGTGCTGGCGGCCCTAACGGCTTTCGTCGGCCGGTTCTGATTCCGGCTGTTTCGCCGCGCCCTTCTCGAGCCAGCGCAGTACCGTGGTGAACAGATTTTCCGGGCTGGCCGGTTTGGCGATGAAGTCGTTCATCCCCTCCGCCAGGCAGCGCGCCTGATCCTCGGCGAAGGCGTTGGCGGTCATGGCAATGATCGGGACTTCGCGGCCGTGGGGCAGGGCGCGAATCTGCCGGGTGGCGGACAGGCCGTCCAGGTTCGGCATCTGGATGTCCATGAGGATCAGGTCATAGCGTTCTCGGCGGACGCGGTCGACGGCCTGGGCGCCGTCATCGGTCGTGTCGACCAGAAGCCCGGCATCGCCGAGGATTTCCCCGGCAATTTCGCGGTTGATCGGCTCGTCCTCGACGAGAAGGACACGCCGCCCCGGGAAATTCCGGCGCAAGCGGCTTTCGGCGTCATCCTGTTGGGCGCATGACGTCGATTCCTGGGCCTGGGGCTGACTTCGTTTTTTCAGTCGCGCCGTAAACCAGAAGGTGCTGCCTTTGCCGAGTGTGCTGCTGGCGCCCGCCGTGCCGCCCATGTGCTCGGCCAATTTGCGGGTAATGGCCAGCCCGAGGCCGGTGCCGCCGTAGGGCCGGGTCAGCGTGTTGTCGGCCTGCTCGAAGGCGGCGAACAGCCTGGGCAGGTCGTCGGCGGCGATGCCAACGCCGGTGTCCTCGACCTCGAAGCGGAGCAGCGCACTGTCGGCGGCGTCTTCGAGAAGACAGACGCGCAGGGTCACGCTGCCGCTGTCGGTAAATTTGACGGCATTGGCGGCGAAGTTGAGCAGGGCTTGTTGCAGGGCGGTCGGGTCGCCAAGCAGGGC
>PHCH01000120.1 GCA_002840785.1 Betaproteobacteria bacterium HGW-Betaproteobacteria-4
CAGGCTTTGCCTTTGCAGGCGAATTCGGCCCTGGCTGAGTTGATTGCTACGGTCGACCCGAAAAAAGACGGGAAATTCGAATCGGCAGTGGGTGGCCAGACGGCGAAGAAGGCCCAGCCCGGCAGCCGCGATCCGGGTGAGCCGACCGAGCGTTTTGCCAAGCCGGTGCTGGTCATGGAGGCGCCGTCGGATATCGGTCTGGCTTCGCCGGCCAGTACCCTGCTCTTCGCCGGCCGGCATGTGCATGCGACCAGCCAGCAGGATCTGCATCTGGCCAGCGCCCACACCCTGGCCGCCGCCGTCGGCAAGGGGGCGAGCTGGTTCAGCCATGCCGGCGGGATCAAGAGCATCGCCGCGGCTGGCAGTCAAACCATTCAGGCGAATACCGATGCGATGGAGATCCTGGCCGATCAGTCGATCACGGTGACGAGTTCGAATGACGAAATCCATATCCTGGCCAAGGAGAAAATCGTCCTCCTGGCCGGGCAGTCGAGCGTCACGCTGGAGGGATCGAACATCACCTTTGCGTGTCCGGGAACGTTCTCGGTCAAGGGGAGCGGGAATGCGTTTATGGGGCCGGGGCGTGGGACGGCGAGTTTGGAGGGGTTGCCGGAGGGGAAATCCGTATCCAAAGACACCATCGAACTCGATCACCGCTATCACGATGACGATTTCGTAAGCGGCGCCGAGTATGAAGCCATTTTGGCGGATGGCAGTGTGCGCAAAGGAAAACTCGACCCTTCCGGGAAAGCCACCTTGACTGATGTTCCCCTCGGTACCGCCAAAGTTCGGTTCGGGCCGGCATCCGCCAAATTTCAACGAAAACATAAAGATTCAACGCCAAACCATGAGGCAGCGCCAAGCGACAAATCGATCAGCGCACTGGTCGATAAATACGCATCGAGTCTCCTCCAGGGGGACAAGCAATGAGTGGCAGTCAAGCCTCGACCGCTCACTGGTGGTCTGAATTCGAAGCGGTCTCGCTGGAGGCCGGCAATTGGCTCTGGGGTACGGTGCAAGGTGCCTTCAACGAGAAGGCGTCGCTGTCGCAAATCGTCGTTGATGCGGTCGTCGGAATGATTCCGCTGGTCGGTGACGTGACAGCAGTTCGCGATCTGATCGCCGTCACCATTGGCATGGTGGATGAACCAGCCAAGCGCGAAGACAAGTTCCAGTGGGCCTTGCTGGTCGTTCTCCTTTTTGCCTTGATCCCGGTGATTGGCGGCGTAATAAAGGGCGTCGGCCGGATTTCGATTGGCGTTGCCAAGTCGGCCGCAAAGCTCAGCGGTGCTGCGCGCGCGGCCTATCTGGCGCAATCCGCAAAAGACATCGTTGCCTTCCTGAATCGATTGGGCAAAGGGCACGCGGAAAAGTGGCTGCTCCAACTACGCTTTGCCGACCACGAAGCAGCCATCATCGCAAAATTCAGCGACCTGGTCGTCACCATCAACAAGGCCTTGGCCCAGATCAAGACCAAGCTCGGCGCAGTCATTCCGGAATCCTTCCTGAGACGTATCGACGGACTCAGCAATGGGCTGAACAAGCTGAAAAGCATGGCGGCGGAACGCATTCCTCAAGCCATCAAGGAATTGGATAAAACCCTTAAGGAAATTCAGGCTTACGTCCGAACCGGTGGCGAAACTACGGCACGTACCGTTGAACATACCGTCAGCAGCGGGACGAAGGCAGTTACCTATGCCGATGAGTTGAGGCTGATTGAGAACGCGGCAGAGGCTCAGCGAAGTGCCAAGGGAGGATGGTTGAAGAATTCGTCGTCGTCGAGTCCCAAAAGCATAAAAAAGTTCTACACCCATGAAGCTGGCTATCCGGACTTGACCAAATTCAGAAATGGCGACGTTCTCACTGGCATTCCTGCATTCGCTGGAAAAATTCAAAATCGCACTATGAAACCAGGTGAGGAGATGTACCGTTTTTTTGGTCCGAAAGGTGTTACCCATGGTGAGTTGATTGGCGACACGGCTCCTGGTGGCGGATGGTGGGGCTTGGGGGCGCCGCCTAAAACAGCCAAGGAATGGCGAGAAAAGGCTGCCGTTCTGGATGAGTGGAATCGTGATGGCTACCTGCTGGTTGCCAAAGTCACTGACGAAAATGCCGTTAAAGCCTGTGTCGGCAAGATTTCCGAACAAATGGGCAAGGAAATTCCTGGTCAGTATTTGGGCGGTGGCGGCTTGCAAGCCGTCATCGAAATGGATAAAGCCACCAAGGCTGCGCTGAAGAGTGCGGGTGACGCCGCCATCGCCACCGGCAAGCCACAAACCGTCAAAACAGCGGGAATGACCTTTGAGCTACGCCCGACCGGCTGGACAGACGCCAACGGTATCTGGGGATATATTCATATGCCCGGCGCGGGTACAGTGCAGACCGCCCGCCTGGGTGCGCGCGAGCAGGCGGCCAAGGATGACCGTGACCCGAAAGCGAATTCGAGGATAAGCAAGCAATGAGCGAATATTTGAAGGAAATCGAGGAGGAACTGGCCAACCTGCAATTGCCACCCGATCCTTCCCCCCCCACCTACGACTATGACAGCATTCCTGACGATGAAGAGCGCCGCCGCATCTTTTACATGCTCAAGAAAAATTCGTCGTATACCGCTTGGGCGCGGGTTGGCAAATTCTACGATCAGTGGATGGCGGTCTATACCAAAGCCTACGAAGAAGCCCGCGCCTCAAATCGGGACGAATATTTCTTTTGGGAAAACCGATACATCAAGGACTACGCCAACTACAAAGGTTATGCCGAGTGTTTGTCTCGTCTAAAAATAGGCGACAAACGGCCCTTCAAGTTCCTGGGTAGGTTCGGGTATTTTTATCAGGGGCTATTGCCATCGGACTCCTGGAGTACGCGAATTATGCGCTTTGAATGGGGTGAAACCGAAATAGACGAGGTGGCCTCCCCGTTATGGAACGAGTTTACGTCATCACTGACTCAGGTTCGTTACGCGCTAGGAGAACTGCGCCGCTACATACAGGAAGACCGCTACCTCGATATACCAGCCCCCCTTGGTCTATCCAGCTATCGTGGCCCGAACTTTCTGCGCGAAGACACAGTTCTCCCCGACGGCGATCTCCCGCCCGTACCCGATGCCCCTCAGCCCCTGCGAATCATCCAGACCGGCGACACAGTCCCCTGTTCCGGCATTTGGGAACCAGTCAAGGTCGAAATGTCGTCCGGCCTTATGGGCATGTTCAAAAAGCCCCAGATTCCAGACAGCGGCGATCTTGAACTCGACGGCACGATGAACTATCTGCATGTCGACTCACCCGCACCGACCATCGCTTTCGAGGCCGATAGTCTCAGGCGAGATGGTCGCCCGACTTTCTGGAAACTCCTGTGGCGTGATGATCGTTACGAAGACGGAACCATCCCGCCCGAAGAAGCCGACTATCAGTTCCGCTGTCCGGAATTCTCTCCGCCGCCATGGATCGAGTTTTATCCCGAGGAAGCAAGAAACGCGAGCGGCATGTCGGCAACCGAGCGCCGCAGCATCCCCGGCGGCCAATCCTGCCCGGAAGCCGGCTGGTGGTTCACCCCGGCCAAATCCGGCTCTCGCCGTTACTTCAAACAAGGCGAAACCATGCCCTCGCTCGGTGGCGACTACGGCGACACCTTCTGGCAGCGCTCGCCGGATCAATCACCACCATCCTTGTAGTTCGCTTTCACGGTCAACCCGAATTTCAATTTTGGGCATTTTTCCCAGTTGACCGTGGGACTCGACCAATCCGTGCCGGCCGGGGCTCAGCCGACGCTCCGTTTTCATCGGGCCAATGCGACGGAAGCTTCGGATACAGTCCAGGCCTGGCATGAGGTTCATTCGGTCTTGCCCAATGCCGTTGCGCTGGCCGGGTGGGATTACAAGACGCTGGTGGCGACCGGAGCCGAGGCGAGCAGTGGCTTGCCGGCGCCGGATGTGCCCCGCCTGGAAATCCACGATGCGGCCCGGCCGTATCGTTTCGAGAGTGACGAGGCGGCCCGCTTGCGGACCGATCTGGCGCTGGCTGCCTACGAGGGGGCTTATCGGCGCTTTGCCGGGGTGAGTACGGTGCGCCAGTTGGCTGAAGGCACGGTCGTCTCGCTGAGTCAGCATGGCAGTTATCTGGGCGATGAGGCCCGTTTCAGTATCGTTTCGGTTGATCATCACGGGGCCAATAATCTCGGGGCGCAGGCGGCGGCATTGTTGGGTCTGGCCGAGGCTGAGGCGGGGAGTTATCGCAATACGTGTTGGGCTCAGCCGGCGGCTTTGCCGCAGGTGCCGCATCGCTTGCCGAAGCCGCCGGCCCGGCCGCAGGTGGCTTTGGTGGTGGGTTTGCCGGACAGTGTGCTGACGACGGAACGTGATCATCGGATCAAGATCCAGTTTCCCTGGCAGCGCGGCGCAGCGCCGGTGGTTGGCGGACTTGCCGATTCCGGCCCGGCTGGGCGCAATGCGGGCAAGGCCGGCAATGCGCCGGGTAATGATCAGTCGGGGACGTGGGTCCGGGTTGCGGAATGGCAGGCCGGGCCGAATTGGGGGAGTCATTTTCTGCCGCGCATCGGGACCGAGGTGCTGGTCGATTTTGTCGATGGCGATATCGATCGGCCGGTGATCGTCGGCCAGAGTTACAACGGGGCCGATCTGCCGCCTTTCTCGGCGGGTCATGAGGCGTCGGCCAATCATCCCGGGGTGTTGTCGGGGTGGATGAGTCATAACCATGAGGCGGGGTTCAACCAGTGGGTGGTCGATGATGCGCCGGGGCAGTTGCGCAGCCGTCTGGCGAGTTCGGAGAATGCCAGTCAGTTGAGTCTGGGTCATCTGATTCATCAGGCGCCGGATTCGGCTACCCGGGGGGCCTGGCGCGGTAGCGGTTTCGAGTTGCGGACCGATGGCTGGCTGGCCGTGCGGGCCGGTGAAGGATTGTTGATTTCGGCGACGGCGCGGCCCGATGGGCAGAGTACGCAGATGGATGTGGCGGAGGCGGTCAGCCAGCTCCATGCCGCTGAGGAAACGGCCAAGGCCTTGTCCGATGCGGCCAGCCAGCAGCAGGCTTTGCCTTTGCAGGCGAATTCGGCCCTGGCTGAGTTGATTGCTACGGTCGACCCGAAAAAAGACGGGAAATTCGAA
>PHCH01000121.1 GCA_002840785.1 Betaproteobacteria bacterium HGW-Betaproteobacteria-4
CGTTGCCGCACCCGCTATCGCCCAGTCATTGCCCAATATCAAGTGGCGCCTGACTTCCAGTTTTCCGAAGAGCCTGGACACCATTTACGGTGGCGCCGAGGTGCTGGCCAATCGCCTGCGGGCGATGACCGGCGGCAAGTTCGACATCCGTGTTTTCGCCGGTGGCGAAATCGTTCCCGGCCTGCAGGCTCTCGATGCCGTGCAGCAAGGCACCGTCGAGTGCTGCCACACCTGTTCGTATTACTACGTTGGCAAGGACAAGACCTTCGGTTTCGGTACCTCGATTCCGTTCGGCATGACGGCCCGCCAGATGAACGCCTGGATCTACTACGGCGGCGGTCAGAAGCTGCTTGACGACTTCTACAGCGATTACAACGTCCTGTCCTTCGCTGGCGGCAATACCGGCACCCAGATGGGCGGCTGGTGGCGCAAGGAAGTGAAGACTGTGGCCGACCTCAAGGGGGTCAAGATGCGCATCGCCGGCCTCGGCGGTACCGTCTTCTCCGCGCTCGGCGTGGTGCCGCAGCAGGTGGCCGGCGGTGACATCTACCCGGCGCTGGAAAAGGGCACGATCGATGCCGCCGAGTGGGTCGGTCCTTACGACGACGAAAAGCTCGGCTTCTACAAGGTCGCCAAGAATTACTACTACCCGGGTTGGTGGGAGCCGGGTCCGGTCATCCATTTCTTCGTGAACAAGGCCGAATGGGCCAAGCTGCCGAAGGAGTATCAGGAGGCTTTCCGGGCCGCTGCCTTCGAAGCCAACGTGACGATGATGGCCGAGTACGACCACAAGAACCCGGCTGCCCTGGCCAAGCTCATGCAGTCGGGCGTCAAGGTTCGTGAGTTCTCGTCGGAAATTCTCAAAGCGACCAGCAAGGCGGCGGCCGATCTGTATGCCGACGAGTCAAGCAAGAATCCGGCGTTCAAGAAGATCTTCACCGAGTACGACAAATACCGTCGCACGCAGTCGGCCTGGTTCAGTCTGGCTGAACGGCGTATGGACGGGTTCCTGCAGACCGGGAAGTAAGCGAAATACCACGGTCGACCGGAAAAACCGGCCAAAATTAAAAACCCGCGAACTTCGCGGGTTTTTTGTTGGCTCGTCGAGCTGTTTACTTCTCGAGCAGGCTGCGCAGCATCCAGGCATTCTTTTCATGAATCTGCATGCGCTGGGTGAGCAGGTCGGCGGTCGGCTCGTCGCCGGCCTTGTCAACGATGGCGAAAATGCCGCGGGCGGTCTTGGTGACGGCTTCCTGGCCGGCGACCAGTTGCTTGATCATGTCCTCGGCCGAAACCTTGCCTTCGCTTTCCTTGATCACCGTGAGCTTGGCAAACTCGGTGTAGGTGCCGGGGGCGGCGACGCCCAGGGCGCGGATGCGTTCGGCGATGAGGTCGAGCGCGTTCCACAGTTCGGTGTATTGGTCCATGAACATCACGTGCAGCGTGTTGAACATCGGGCCGGTGACGTTCCAGTGGAAGTTGTGGGTCTTCAGGTAGAGGGTGAATGAGTCGGCCAGCAGATGGGACAGGCCTTCGGCGATTTTTTCGCGATCCTTCTTGGTGATTCCGATATCCATGATGTTCTCCCTTTGTCGATCAGGTGGGCGGCGACCAGCTGGCTTGCTGGTCAGGCAACGGTTGAATGATGCGCGTCCGGCCGGCGCGTCGCCAATTCATTTTGGCTATTCTCACCATAGCCTTGCCCATTTCCCACGGTCAACCGGAAATATCGCCTATTTTTCAACAAAGGCGCGCTCAATGACGTAGTCGCCCAGCCGGCCGCTGTAGTGGTTGCCGACCTCGAAGCCGCGGGCGTTGAGCATGGCCGCGGTGTCTTCGAGCATGGCCGGGCTGCCGCAGATCATGGCGCGGTCGGTGGCCGGGTCGAGCGGTGGCTGGTCGATGTCGGCGAAGAGCTTGCCGGACTCGATGAGGTCGGTCAGTCGCCCCTCGTTGCGGAAAGGCTCGCGCGTCACCGTCGGGTAGTAGATGAGCTTTTCCTTGACCCAGTCGGCGAAGTATTCGTGCTCCTTCAAATCCTGCTCGATGTAGTCGTGGTAGGCCAGTTCGTTGGTCCATCGGACGCCGTGGATGAGGATCACCTTCTCGAAACGCTCGTAGGTTTCCGGGTCGTGGATCAGGCTCATGAACGGTGCCAGGCCGGTGCCCGTGGCAAACATGAACAGGCGCTTGCCCGGCTTGAGGTCGCGCAGGACCAGCGTGCCGGTCGGCTTCTTGCTGACCAGAATCGGGTCGCCGGGCTGGAGGTGCTGCAGGCGCGAGGTCAGCGGGCCGTCCTGGACCTTGATGCTGAAGAACTCGAGATATTCCTCGTGATTGGCGCTGGCGATGCTGTAGGCGCGGGTCAGCGGGCGGCCTTCGACCTCCAGGCCGATCATCACGAACTGGCCGTTGGTGAAGCGCAGGCCCGGGTTGCGCGTGGTCCGGAAAGTGAACAGGCTGTCGTTCCAGTGATGGACGGAAGTGACGGTTTCGGTCGCCAGATTGCTCATTTTTTGCTCCTTCGCATAATGTATGAGACCGATCTTAGGCGCCATCGTTTATTGATAAAAGCGGGTAATTTGCATATCGATAATCTAAAATTCAGATATGAAAATCACCCTGCGCCAACTCGAAGTCTTCGTTGCCATCGCCCGTCTGGAAAACGTGTCGCGCGCGGCGACGCAGCTCAACATGTCGCAATCGGCGGCGAGCACGGCCCTGCTCGAACTGGAGCGCCATTTCGACTGCCCGTTGTTCGACCGCCTGGGCAAGTCGCTGCGCCTCAACGGCAACGGCCGCGGTCTGCTGCCCCAGGCCGAGGACATGCTGGCCCGGGCCGGCGAGATCGAAGGCTACCTGGCCGGCGGCAAACTCGCCCCGGTCGCCGTCGGGGCGACGCTGACCATCGGCAATTACCTGGCGACGCTGGTCGTCGTCGAATACCTGCAAAAGAATCCGGGCAGCCGGGTCGCCTTGAGCGTCTGCAACACCCGGCAGGTGATCGAGCGCCTGCATCGCTACGAGCTGGACATCGGCCTGATCGAGGGCGAGGCGAGCGACGCGGATCTGATTTTCGAACCGTGGATCGACGACGAACTCGTCGTTTTCTGCGCCCCCTCGCATCCCCTGGCCGCCGCGGGATCGCTACGGTCGACGGCCCTGGCGGGGCAAAAATGGATCGTCCGCGAGCCGGGTTCCGGCACCCGCGCCCTGTTCGACCGGGCCATGGGGGCGGCTGGCGTTGATGCCGACGTTTGCCTGGAGCTCGAGCACACCGAGGCGATCAAGCGCGCCGTCGAGTCTGGCCTGGGCGTCGGCTGCCTGTCGCGGCTCGCCCTGCGCGAGGCCTTCCGGCGCGGCAGCCTGATCGAGATCGGGACGCCGGATCTGGCGCTCCGCCGGCGCTTCCAGTTTGTTCGTCAGCGCCAGCGTCAGGTCAGCACGGCGACGCAAATGTTCATGGCCGAATGCCGCCGGCTGACCGGTGAGGCGAGCGATACCAGCCAGCTGGCCTTGCCTTTCATCGCCTGAGCGCGGACGAAAAAAAGCGGGGTCCGCAGACCCCGCCTGGCTGTGCTTCGGCGAACCTTAGTTGCTGCCGCTCTGCAGTTCCTTGAGCAAATCGGCCGGCGATTTGCCGTCGGATCCAGCCGCCTCGCCCTCGTTCTGCCGCATCAGCGTATCGAGGTCGATCGCTTCGGGGGCGGTGCCTTCCTGCTCCATGCGCTGCATTTCCTTCTGCGCCTCGTCGCCGTAGCTGACGATGTTGGGGAAGATGATGATCAGCGCGACCATGATGATCTGGATGCAGACGAAGGGAATGGCGCCCCAGTAAATGTCGGTGGTCTTGATCGAACTCGGGGCCACCGAACGCAGGTAGAACAGCGCGAAGCCGAAGGGCGGATGCATGAACGAGGTCTGCATGTTCACCGCGAGCAGGATGCCGAACCAGACCAGATCGATGCCCAGCTTGTCGGCCACCGGCGCAAGCAGCGGCACGATGATGAAGGACAGTTCGAAGAAGTCGAGGAAGAAGGCAAGCAGGAACACCATCACGTTGACCACGATGAGGAAGCCGACCTGGCCCCCCGGCAGGCTGAGCAACAGGTGTTCGACCCACAGATCGCCATTGACCGCGCGGAAGATCAGGCCGAAAACCGTCGAGCCGACGAGGATGAAGATCACGAACGACGACAGCTTGCCGGTCGTCTCCATGGCCTGCTTGAGCAGCTTGATGTTCAGTCGCTTGCGGCTGATGGCCAGGAGCAGGGCGCCTGCTGCGCCCATGGCGCCGCCTTCGGTCGGTGTCGCAATGCCCATGAAGATGGTGCCGAGAACGAGGAAGATCAGCAGCAGCGGCGGCACCATCGTGGTGACGACGCGCAGCATCAGCTTGAAGCCGCGCAGGGTGCGGGCTTCCGGCGGCAGGGCCGGGGCCGCGCTGGGCTTGATGATGGTGAGCAGAATGACGTAGCCGACGTACAGCCCGGAGAGGACCATGGCCGGGAAAATGGCGCCTTCGTACATGTCGCCGACCGACTTGCCGAGCTGGTCGGCCATGATGATCAGCACCAGCGATGGCGGGATGATCTGGGCCAGCGTGCCGGAGGCGGCAATGACGCCGCAGGCCAGCTTCTTGTCGTAGCCGTAGCGGAGCATGATGGGCAGCGAGATGAGGCCCATCGAGATGACCGAGGCGGCAACGACGCCGGTGGTCGCTGCGAGCAGTGCGCCAACGAAGATGACGGCAAAGGCCAGACCGCCACGAATCGGGCCGAACAACTGGCCGATGGTGTCGAGCAGATCCTCGGCCATGCCCGACCGTTCAAGGATCAGGCCCATGAAGGTGAAGAAGGGGATGGCGAGCAGCGTATCGTTGGCCATGATGCCGAAGATGCGCTCGGGCAGGGCCTGGAACAGCGCCGGGTGGAGCAGGCCGAGCTCAATGCCGATGAGGCCGAAGACGATGCCGTTGGCGGCCAGCGCGAAAGCAACCGGGTAGCCGCAGAGGAGGAATACAACCAGCGCGCCGAACATCAGCGGCGCCATGTTG
>PHCH01000122.1 GCA_002840785.1 Betaproteobacteria bacterium HGW-Betaproteobacteria-4
TTTCCGCGATCTGGACGGGGAAAAGCCGGGCGCGATCTATGACATGGTTTTGAAGAGCGTCGAAAAGCCGATGCTCGAAGTGGTGCTCGCCAAGGCCGGCACCAACCAGACGCTGGCGGCGGAGATGCTCGGCATCAACCGCAATACGCTGCGCAAGAAACTCACCGAACACCAACTACTGTAATCGCCATGACCATCAAGCAAGCACTGATTTCCGTTTCCGACAAAACCGGCGTTCTTGAATTCGCCCAGGGCCTTGCCGCCCAAGGCGTCAAGCTGCTGTCCACCGGCGGCACCGCCAAAATGCTGCGCGATGCCGGCCTCGCCGTCACCGAAATCGGCGACTACACCGGCTTCCCGGAAATGCTCGACGGTCGCGTCAAGACCCTGCACCCGAAGGTGCATGGCGGCATCCTGGCCCGTCGCGACTTGCCGGAACACCTGGCAACCATTGAAGCCCACGGCATCCCGACCATCGACCTCGTCTGCGTCAATCTCTACCCGTTCGCCGCGACCATCGCCAAGGCTGGTGTGACGCTGGAAGACGCCATCGAGAACATCGACATCGGCGGTCCGGCCATGGTCCGTTCCTCGGCCAAGAACTACGCCGGCGTCGCCATCGTCACCGATCCGGAAGACTACGCCCCGCTACTCGCCGAAATGAAAGCCAATGCCGGCGCCCTGCAACTGGCGACCCGTTTCGGTCTGGCCAAGAAGGCCTTCACCCATACCGCCCGTTACGACAGCATGATCGCCAACTGGCTGACCGGTCTCGACGAAGGCGCCGAAGCCAAGCCGGCCGAAGCAGCGCCGGTCCCGGCCATTTTCCCGGCCAAGCTGCAACTGGCTTTCGACCGCACGGAGATCCTCCGTTACGGCGAGAACTCCCACCAGAGCGCCGCCTTCTACCGCGAACCGAACCCGGTCGCCGGCAGCATCGCCGCTTACACGCAATTGCAGGGCAAGGAGTTGTCCTACAACAACATCGCCGACTCCGATGCCGCCTGGGAATGCGTCAAGTCCTTCGACGCCCCGGCCTGCGTCATCGTCAAGCACGCCAACCCGTGCGGCGTGGCCATCGACGGTACGCTGCTCGGCGCCTACGAGAAATCCTTCAAGACCGACTCGACCTCGGCCTTCGGCGGCATCATCGCCTTCAACGGCGAAGTCGGCCTCGACGTCGTCAACGCCATGAACGAGCGCAAGCACTTCGTCGAAGTGCTGATCGCCCCGTCCTTCACCGCTGAGGCGAAGGCTGCACTGGCCGGCAAGACCAATCTGCGAGTCCTCGTCGTACCGATCTCCCGCGTACTCAACACGCTCGAATTCAAGCGCGTCGGTGGCGGCCTGCTGGTCCAGACGCCGGACGACTTCACTGCGCAAGCCTCCGGCCTGAAGATCGTCACCAAGGTCCAGCCTACCGCCCAGCAAATCGAAGACCTGCTCTTCGCCGAGCGCGTCGCCAAGTTCGTCAAGTCCAACGCCATCGTTTTCTGCGGCAATGGCATGACGCTGGGCGTCGGTGCCGGTCAGATGAGCCGCGTCGATTCGACCAAGATCGCCAGCATCAAGGCCCAGCACGCTGGCCTCGACCTCAACGGTTCGGTCGTTGCGTCGGATGCCTTCTTCCCGTTCCGCGACGGTGTCGACGTACTGGCCGAAGCCGGCGCCAAGGCCGTCATCCAGCCGGGTGGCTCGATGCGCGACGAGGAGGTCATCGCCGCGGCCGACGAGCATGGTCTGGCCATGGTGTTCACGGGCGCCCGCCACTTCCGCCACTAATTTCGCGCCCGGCTGCGCCGTGACTTTGTCGACATCGCCTCGCCGTGCAATAGCACTGTCTTCGGCTCGTCTTCGCGTCACGGCTTTGCCGACCACGAAATCGCCTCGGACATAAAAAGGAAATAGCCCCAATGAAACTACTCGTCATCGGTTCCGGCGGCCGCGAGCACGCCATGGCCTGGCGCCTGGCGCAGACCCAAGGCATGCAGAAGGTGTTCGTCGCCCCCGGCAATGCCGGTACGGCGCGTGAACACGAACTGGAAAACGTCAATATCACCGATCCGGAAGCGCTCGCTGATTTCGCCGAACAGAACAAGGTTCGGCTCACTGTCGTCGGCCCCGAAGCGCCGCTGGCGGCAGGCGTGGTCAACATCTTCCGGGCCCGTGGCCTGAAGATTTTCGGCCCGACCAAGGAAGCCGCCCAGCTTGAATCCTCCAAGGATTTCGCCAAGCGTTTCATGGCCCGCCACAACATTCCGACGGCTGGTTTTGAGACTTTTTCCGAGTCGACCGCAGCACACGCCTACATCGACCGGAAAGGCGCGCCGATTGTCATCAAGGCCGATGGCCTGGCCGCCGGCAAGGGCGTCGTCGTCGCGATGAGCCTTGAAGAAGCCCACGCTGCCATCGACGACATGCTGTCCGGCAACAAGCTCGGCGATGCCGGCGCCCGCGTCGTCATCGAGGATTTCCTCGACGGCGAGGAAGCCAGTTTCATCGTCATGGTCGATGGCAAGAACGTCCTTGCCCTGGCCTCCAGCCAGGACCACAAGCGCATCGGCGACGGCGACACCGGCCCGAACACCGGCGGCATGGGCGCCTACTCCCCCGCCCCCTGCGTCACCCCGGAAATCCACGCCCGTGCCATGCGCGAGATCATCCTGCCAACAGTCAAAGGCATGGCCGCCGACGGCATCCCGTTCACCGGCTTTCTCTACGCCGGCCTGATGATCGGCAAGGACGGCTCGCTCAAGACCCTAGAATTCAACTGCCGCATGGGCGACCCGGAAACCCAGCCTATCCTCATGCGCCTCAAGTCCGATTTCGTCGACCTGCTCGAACACGGCATCGCCGGCACGCTCGACCAGGTTGAAGCCGAGTGGGATCGCCGCATTGCCCTGGGCGTCGTGCTCGCCGCCGCCAACTACCCGGACACCCCGCAGAAGGGCGACGTCATTCAAGGCCTGCCGGCCGGCAACAGCTTCGGTGACGACTGCCACGTTTTCCATGCCGGCACGGCCGAACAGGACGGCAAGGTAGTGACCAGCGGCGGCCGCGTGCTGTGCGTCACGGCGCTCGGCGAAAACGTCAAGCTGGCCCAGAAACTCGCTTACGAATCGGCGGTCCAGATCAGCTGGGATGGCATGCAGTTCCGCAAGGATATTGGGCATCGGGCGGTTAATCGCTGATTGAGCTTGGGGTTCCGCCCTTGAGGGGCGTCTCACTTTCTTTTGCTTCGCCAAAAGAAAGTAAGCAAAGAAAAGGCGACCCCAGGGTCGGCGCCCTTCGGGTACCTTGCGCTACTCGGAATGCCGGGCGGCTGGCTAAACTCGCCTGCGGCTCAAACAACGCCAGCCGACTGCCCCCGGCATCCCTGCGTTGCTCAGCGCCTCTCATGGGGACCCGAAAGGGTCGGGCGTGGACGCCTTACCGGGCCCCTTGGAAGGTGCCGAGCAACGCAGGGTCTGGCGGAAAAGGGGCGAGGACTGTCTGAGGGCGAAGCCCGAGTTCCGCAGCCCCCGCCAGAACCGAGTAGCGCAGGGAACCGGCGCAGCCGGCACCGACCCAGGGTCGCCTTCTTTTTGCTTACTTTTTCTTGGCGAAGCAAGAAAAAGTAAGACGCCCCGCAAGGGCGGAACCCAAAGCCAATCGAAGCCGCAAGCTTCCAGCCTCATCCCAGGATCGCCTTCTTCTTTGGCTACTTTCTTCTTGGCGAAACAAGAAGAAAGTACGCCCGCCAGCAAGGCGGAACCCCAAGCCAATTAAACGGAACCCTCCCCCCAAATCCCAACCAAAGCAATTCCCATAAAAAATCCGAGCCCCCATGGACACCCTGCCCCTAAAAACCTACTTCACCACCCTGCAAGCCCGCATTGTCGCCGAACTTGAAGCCTTCGACGGCCAGCCCTTCCGCACCGATTCATGGGAGCGCCCGGAAGGCGGCGGCGGCATTTCGCGGCTGATCGAGGAAGGCAATTTCTTCGAACGCGGCGGCGTCAACTTCTCGCACGTCACCGGCACCTCTCTGCCCGCCTCGGCTACCGCCGTCCGCCCGCAACTGGCCGGTCGCGCCTGGGAGGCGATGGGCGTCTCGCTCGTTTTGCATCCGCGCAATCCTTATTGCCCGACGGCGCACATGAACGTCCGCTGCTTTGTTGCCAGCAAGCCCGGCGAAGAAGACGTCTGGTGGTTCGGCGGCGGCATGGACATGACCCCGTACTACGGTCAACGTGACGATGTGGTCCATTTTCACCAGACCTGCAAGGATGCATTGGCGCCGTTCGGCGACGAGGTCTATGCGAAATACAAGAAGTGGTGCGACGAGTATTTCTTCCTCAAGCACCGGAACGAGCCGCGCGGCGTCGGCGGTGTGTTTTTCGACAACCTCAACGAGGGCGGTTTCGAGCGCTGTTTTGCGCTAACCCAATCGGTCGGCAACGCTTTCACCGAGGCCTACCTGCCGGTCCTCGCCAAGCGCCGCGACGTGCCTTACGGCGAGCGCGAGCGCGACTTCCAGGCCTACCGCCGCGGGCGTTACGTCGAGTTCAATCTGGTCTGGGACCGCGGCACGCTGTTCGGCCTGCAATCAGGCGGCCGCACCGAATCGATCCTGATGTCGCTGCCCCCCATCGTGAAATGGCGCTACGACTGGCAACCGGCAGCCGGCACGCCGGAAGCCGAACTCTACGAAGTCTTCCTCAAGGCGCAGGACTGGGCGGTTTAGTAATTAGTCGATAGTCGGTAGTTTTTAGCTAACAGCTACCGACTGATAACTAACGACTATCGAGCAGGGCACTGGCCCGGTAGTGCTTGTTGGCGTCATCCGGACGCTCGAGCAGATCGAACAGGCGAGCCAGTTCGAGGTGGCCTTGTTGCGATGGCGCGACCGACAGCGAAGCTTCGAGATAGCTTTGCGCCTTGCCCCACAGGCGCTGGCGCAGGCACATGCGGCCCAGGGCCTTGAGCAGGCGGGCATCGTCGGGGTGCTGGCGCAGCCAGCCCTCGGCCTTGGCGATGCGGGCGGTTTGCTCGCTGTTGGTCAGGCGACCATAAATGGCGACCAGTTCAGGCTGCCATTCGTCGTCTTTTTCGAGAGCATCGAGAACCGCTTCGATGAGTTTCTGGGCCTCCGCCTCGGCTCCCAGCCCGACCAGCGCCCGGGCCGCGGCCAGAACGACGCGGCGGCCACGTTCCTCCTCGGGCAGGGCGCGCAAGTAGGCCGTCAGCTTGCCCTGGTCGGCGACCCGCTTGGCGATGTTGCCGAGATGCGCCTGGGTGCGGATTTCGCTGACCACTTCGAGCGGCAGCGCGTCGCGCTTGGCCAGTTGGCGGACCAACTTGAGCACGCCGTCCCAGTCGCTCAGCCCTTGCCGGGCACGTAATTCAAGGCGCAGCGCGGCAATGTGGCGGCCCTGCTTGCCCTGGAGTTTTTCGAGGGCGGCCAGCGACTCGCCGAAACGTCGCGCCTCGTTGGCCATTTCGGCATCAAGCATCAAGGTCGCCGCCTCGGTCCGCGGGTCGTCGGTCTTGGCGTGCTCCAGCCAGTATTGCTGCTTTTCCGGTTCGCGCATGCGCTGGGCGGCGCGGGCGGCGATCAGGGCCGACAGGCCGGGGGCCGTGCCGGCGCCGTGCGCCTCGGTCGCCTTTTTCAGGGCCTGCCCGAAACGCCCTTCAAAGAGCAGGCGAACGGCATCCTGAAAGACCAGGCTGGCACTTTCGCGCTGGCGCTGGGCGCGATATTCGCGCACCCGCCTGGGCATGCCGAGAGTGACCGCCAGGGCGCGCGTGCCGACGTAAAGCACGAAGAAAATGGCCAACAGCGCGACGATGAAAAGGTTGAGCGAGATCTCGGCACGCCACGGTGGCAAGACCAGCAGGACATAGCCTTCGTTCTCGCGGGCGCCGAGCGCAACGGCGACGGCCAGCCCGCACAGGGTGATGATCCAGAACAGCCCTCTCACTGCTTTTCCTTGCCCTGACGCAGGCTGCGCAGGGCGGCCTGGCTATCGACCAGCGTTGGCAGCTCGAGCTTGATCTCGCTCGCCATCATCTGGCGCAACGTCGTCCGGGCGGCCGTCACGGCCTTGTCATCCGGCACGAAATGGCGGGCCAGCATATCCTGGGCGACTTTCAGCTCATTCTGGAAAGTCCATTGGTCGCGGGCAAACAGGGCAAGCCGGGCGTTGAGCAGGCGCAGCTTGAGATTCTCGCGCAGCAGGTAGCTCTGGCCGGGCGCCAACAACGCCGCTTCATCATGGTCGAAACGCTGGATGCGGATCAGCCCCTTCACTTCCTGCCAGATCGCACGGCCAGTGCTTTGCCACCAGGCCTGGTCGGCGGCGGGCATTTCATTTTCGGCCGTTTTTTCCGGTCGACCGTAGGAAGCCAGCGGCAGCTTGTCGATGCCGACCAGCACCTGTTCCAGACGCAGGCTGATGCCGGCCATGTCGACGAAAGGCAGCGCCTTGAGGCGGGCCAGATCCTTGGCCAGCGCCTTGCGCAAGGGCAGATGGGCCGGGCGGTCGAGACGGGCCAACTGGGCGTCGGCCGCTTGCAAGGCGAGCACCGCGACCGGCAGATTGCCGGCCAGTTGCAGTTGCTGTCCGGCCAGCGTGATGGCCTGCTCGACCTCGATCAGGGCCAGCTCTTCACGGCTGCGCGCGACGTCCTGATAAAGCGCCTGCAGGTTGTCCGAGCGGGCCTGGAATTCGGCAATCTTGCCGTCGATGGCGCCGAGATGGGCCTGCAGGGCCTCGACCTGTTCGCGCGACTGCTTCTGGGCGCCGCGATCTTCCTTGTCGCCGGTGTCGAAATCGGCCAGCTTCTGGCTGACCTGTTGCTCGACCTGCTGCAATTTCTGGTGCGTGTCGAACCACTGCCAGCCGGCCAGGGCGAGCGCGGCAAGCGCCACGAACGGCCACGGGCTGGGCCGTTTGGCGCGCGACAACGGCACGGGAGGAAGGTTCGCGGGGGATGAGTTTTCGTTTTCGGGCATCATGCCGGCCAATTATAAGCAACTAAGCCGGCGAGGATGCCGGCGTCGGCTGCTGCGGTGAGGATAATGTTGCTTAAACCCAATGCCCGGGCGTTTTCGGCAATGCGGGCATGGGGCACGAACAGCGGCGTTTTTTGCAGGAAGGCGCGACCTTCGGCATCAAGCGCATCGACCAGGTAACGCAGGCCCTCGCTGCTCGACACGGTCAGCGCATCGAGCCGACCGGCGCGCCATGCCGCGATGAGCGGCGCCACGCCGGCCGACGGCCCGGAACGGCGGTAACAGGTGATGCAATCGACCGTCGCGCCGCGGGCGCGCAAGGTGTCGGCGAGCAGTTCACGGCCGCCATCGCCACGGAAGATGGCTATGCGTTTGCCGGCGACGCGCTCGGCGGAAAGCTCGGGCAATTCGAGCAGGGCTTCGGAATCGAAACGTTCGGTCGGCGCTATGCAGCCTTCGATGCCGCGCTCGGCCAGAAATTTCACGGTGCCCTGGCCGACAGCGGCGGGGACCAGCATAGCCGGCCACGGGCCTGGCGCCAACAAGGCCGGCAGGGCGTGATCGGCGGCATTCGGGCTGATGAACACGGCCACGGCATAGTCGCCCAGCCGAGCGGCTGCTTCAGCCAGCGGCCGGGGATCGGCGGCCGGCGAGATTTCAAGCAGCGGGAAAATCAGCGGCGAGCCACCGGCCGCCATGATCGCCTCGGCCAGTGGCGCTGCCTGCGCCTGCGGCCGGGTGACGACGATGGTTCGGCCGGCCAGCGGGCCGCGTAAGGTCATGCGGATTTAAGCGTGGCAGGCCAGCTTGGCGAGGATGGCGTCAGCGCCCTGGGCGCGCAGCTCGGCGGCCAGTTGCAGGCCGAGCGCTTCGTCGGCCTCTCGATTGCCGCGTACTTCGCCGCTGACCACTTCCTTGCCGTCGGCCGTGGCGACGAAGCCGCGCAGCCAGAGCTGGCCGTTGTCGATGATCGCGTAGCCACCCAGCGGCACCTGGCAACTGCCGCCAAGGGCGCGCGAGAAGGCGCGTTCAGCCCTGACGCAGTGGGCGGTGTCGGGGTCGTTGAGCGGCGCGACCACGTCGGCCATGTCGGCGGCGCCATCGATCAGTTCGATGCCGAGCGCGCCCTGGCCGGGGGCCGGCAGCGACTGTTCTGCGGTCAACACGGATTTGATGCGATTTTCCAGACCGAGGCGGATGAGGCCGGCG
>PHCH01000123.1 GCA_002840785.1 Betaproteobacteria bacterium HGW-Betaproteobacteria-4
GAAGTCGGCCATGAAGGCCAAGGAAACGGCCAAGCTGAGCGCGATTCGTCTGCTGCTCGCCGCCCTCAAGCAAAAGGAAGTCGACGAACGCGTCGAACTCGACGACAGTGCCGTCGTCGCCGTCATCGAAAAGCTGACCAAGCAGCGCAAGGACAGCGTCACCCAATACGAAGCCGCCGGCCGCCAGGAACTGGCCGACGCCGAAAAGTTTGAAATCGCCGTCCTCGCCGTCTATCTGCCGGAAAAAATGAGCACCGAGGAAACCGCCGCTGCCGTCGCCGCCGCTGTCGCCGAAACCGGCGCCAAAGGCCCGGCCGACATGGGCAAGCTGATGGCCGTTCTCAAACCACAACTGGCCGGCAAAGCCGACATGGCGGAAGTCTCGAAACTGGTCAAGGCTGCGCTCGCAGGTTAAGCACGGATGATCCCGGATTCGTTCATCCAGGATTTGCTGGCCCGGGTCGACATCGTCGATCTGGTGGATAGCTACGTACCGCTCAAGAAGGCCGGCGCCAATTACGCCGCCTGCTGCCCCTTCCACAACGAGAAATCGCCGTCCTTCACGGTCAGCCCGACCAAGCAGTTCTACCACTGCTTCGGCTGCGGCGCGCATGGCACGGCGATCAGCTTCGTCATGGAATACCAGGGCCTCGGCTTCGTCGATGCTGTCAAGGATCTGGCCACCCGCGCCGGCATGCAGGTGCCGGAAAGCGAAGGGCGCGGCTTCAAGGACGAAAAGCCCGGCCAGACCCGCACGCTGATCGACATCATGGCGCGCGCCGCCCAGTATTACAAAGACCAGCTAAAGGCCTCGCCGCGCGCCATCGAATATTGCAAGAAACGCGGGCTGACCGGAGAAATTGCCGCCCGCTTCGGCGTGGGCTACGCCCCGGACGGCTGGCAGAACCTGCAGGCAGTCTTCGCCGACTACAACGCCGACGAACTGAAAGTCGCCGGACTGGTCATCGAAAACGAATCCGGCCGTCGCTACGACCGTTTCCGCGATCGCCTGATGATCCCGATCATCAACCCGAAAGGCGAGATCATCGCTTTCGGCGGACGCATCATCGACCAGGGCGAACCGAAATACCTCAACTCGCCGGAAACGCCACTCTTCGAAAAGGGCCGCGAACTGTTCGGCCTGCCGCAAGCCCGCCAGGCCCTGCGCGAAACCGACACCGCCATCGTCACCGAAGGCTACATGGACGTCATCGCCCTGGCCCAGAACGGCGTCGGCAACGCCGTCGCGACGCTCGGCACAGCAACGACCGCCACCCACGTCACCAAGCTGCTGCGCCAGGTCGACCGCATCGTTTTTTGCTTCGACGGCGACAACGCCGGCCGCAAGGCCGCCTGGCGCGCCCTGGAAAATTCGCTGGAAGCGCTCGCCGACAACAAGCGTCTCGGCTTCATCTTCCTGCCGCAGGAGCACGATCCGGACAGTTACATCCGCGAATTCGGCAAGGAACAGTTCGACCGGCAAGTCGTCCAGGCCATGCCGCTTTCCGACTTCCTGCTGCGCGAACTGGCCCAGCGCTGCGACCTGACCAGTTCCGAAGGCAAGGCGCAATTGATCTACGAAGCCAAGCCGCTGCTGCTCAAGCTGCCGACGCCGCTGCTGCGGTTGCAACTGGTCAAGCGCCTGGCCGAAGCCAGCGGCTTTGCCCAGGGCGAGGTCGAGCGCCTGTGCGAACTCAAATCCTATACGCCTTCCGCCCCGCCCAAAGCCAAGCGCACCGCCCCGTCGCTGACCCGCAACCTGCTACGCATCGTCCTCCACAAGCCGCAACTGGCCGGCCGGCTGCCGACAGAACTGCTCCCCGACACCCCGGAACGCCCGGCATTGATACGCCTGCACGAGTTGGTCAGCGCCAATCACGAAGCAAGCAGCTACGCCGGCCTGCGTGAACAACTGCGCGGCCACCCCGAGGAAAGCATGATCGAAAACGCCGCCTCGGAACTTCTCGGCCTGCCTTTTGACGAAGAAGAAGCAGAAACCGAGTTCCGCGACACGCTGGAAAAATTGCAGGAAGGCAGCCAGAAACGCGCCTTTGCCGAATTACAGGCGAAAGCCCATCAGTTCGGCGTAGCGGGTCTCAGTGCTGCGGAAAAGCTGGCTTACATACAACTGCTCACAAAGCAAGCAAATCACTGCTAAGTTGTGGTAAAATTTATGGTTTTCTCGAATTCTATGAAGCCCCGAAGGCTCGCATCAGCAAGGCCAAGGAGAAGGCTGCCGAAAAGGCCCTGCTGCAGGGGCAGATGGCTGAAAAACCCGAGCCGCTTGATGCCGAAGCGCGCAAGACGCGCCTCAAGACACTGATCAAGCTGGGCAAGGAGCGCGGCTACCTGACCTACGCCGAGATCAACGATCACCTGCCGGACGATGTCGTCGACGCGGAAAGCATCGAAGCGATCATATCGACGTTCAGCGAGATGAGCATCCAGGTTTTTGACGAGGCCCCGGCCGCCGAAGACCTGCTGATGTCCGACACGACCGCCGTTGCCGCCGACGACGAAGAAGTCGAGGCGCAAGCCGAACAGGCGCTGTCGACCGTCGACTCCGAATTTGGCCGCACCACCGACCCTGTCCGCATGTATATGCGTGAAATGGGCACGGTTGAACTCCTTACCCGCGAAGGCGAAATCGAGATCGCCAAGCGGATCGAGGAAGGCCTCAAGCACATGATCCAGGCGATTTCCGCCTGCCCGACGACGATTACCGACATTCTCGACATGGCCGCCAAGGTCGAGAGCGACGAAATGCGCATCGACGAACTGGTCGATGGCCTGATCGATCCGAACGCGGCCGAAGAGGTCGCTGCGGCTCCTGAATTGCCCGAAGCCGAGGATGAAGATGAGGACGAAGATGGCGATGAAGACGAAGGCGGCGCCGGCGCTGCTTCTGCCTCGCTACTGCAACTGAAGGCCGATGCACTGGAGCGTTTCAAAGTCATCAAGGGCGTACACGCCAAGATGCAGAAACTGCTCTCCAGCAAGGGCCCGCACGACAAGGCCTACCTCAAGCTGCAGCAACAAATTTCCGACGAATTGCTCAACATCCGCTTCACCTCGCGCTCGATTGAGCGCCTGTGCGACAGTGTGCGTGGCATGGTCGAACAAATTCGCGGCTCAGAGCGCAAAATCCAGCAAATCTGCGTCGACCGCGTCAAGATGCCGCGCCCGCATTTCATCCAGAGCTTTCCCGGCAAGGAAACGACGCTGGAGTGGGTGGACGCCGAAATCGCCGCCGCCCCCAAGAACTACCTGGCTATCCTGACCCGTTGCGCGCCGGACATCAAGGAAGAGCAGAAGAAGCTGCTCGCCCTCCAGGACCACATCGGCATCCCGCTCAAGGACCTCAAGGACATCAACAAGCAGATGTCCACTGGCGAAGCCAAGGCCCGTCGCGCCAAGCGCGAAATGACCGAGGCCAATCTGCGCCTGGTCATCTCGATTGCCAAGAAATACACCAACCGTGGCCTGCAGTTCCTCGACCTGATCCAGGAAGGCAACATCGGCCTCATGAAGGCCGTGGACAAGTTCGAATACCGTCGCGGCTACAAGTTCTCGACCTATGCCACGTGGTGGATCCGCCAGGCCATCACCCGCTCCATCGCTGACCAGGCACGGACCATCCGCATCCCGGTGCACATGATCGAAACGATCAACAAGATGAACCGGATCAGCCGCCAGATCCTGCAGGAAACGGGTGCCGAACCCGATCCGGCCACGCTGGCCAAGAAGATGGACATGCCGGAAGACAAGATCCGCAAGATCATGAAGATTTCCAAGGAGCCGATCTCCATGGAAACCCCGATCGGCGACGACGACGACTCGCATCTTGGCGATTTCATCGAAGATCAACTGACCCTGGCCCCGGCCGATGCGGCGATGTACTCGAGCCTGCGCGGCGTCACCAAGGAAATCCTCGACACGCTGACGACGAGGGAAGCCAAGGTCCTGCGCATGCGCTTCGGTATCGAAATGAACACCGACCACACGCTGGAAGAAGTCGGCAAACAGTTCGACGTCACCCGCGAGCGTATCCGTCAGATCGAAGCCAAGGCGTTGCGCAAGCTGCGTCACCCGACCCGCTCCGACAAGCTGCGCAGCTTCCTGGACCAAAACGGCAACTAAGGTTTCCGGGCCTGTAGCTCAGTTGGTTAGAGCAGAGGACTCATAATCCTTTGGTCCCAATTAGCAGTTCTGCAACCAAGCCTTCGGGTTTGGCCGCATGTTTCAGCAGCACCCTGCAGGCACTTCGACGAATGCGTCATGGCAACCGCGAAGTGGCAGGTTTTTTAGGCATTTTTTGTAAAGGCATTCGACATGAATACAGAATCCATCCTCACGCACCTCAAGAAGCACGGCCAGTTGCTCGATGCTGACATTGCGAAGGGCACAGGCATTTCACTGTCGGATGTTCGTACGTCTATCCTCGAACTGTCCGCCCAAAAAGCCATTTCGGTGTGCAGCATGACCACGTTCAAGAATGGCACGCCGACCGAAGGCATGTTCTGCCGCGTTTCCGGCTACATGCCGTCGGCTGCTCCCGGCCGCAAGCCGGGCGTCAAAACGTCCTGAGGTAAATTCGCCGGGCACACGCAAAGTGGCCCCGGCTATTCGATGACGCGGCCGCGCTGAAGTTTGACCTGGCCGCGTTTTATTTTGCTCTCGATGCGCTTGCGTTGGGAGCTTCGACTGGGCTTGGTTGGCCGCCGGACGGCTGGCACAAAAGCGGCCGAGGCGATCAGTTCGCGCAAGCGAACCAGGGCGTCCTCCCGGTTGCGCTCAAGGCTGCGATGTTTTTGCGCCTTGATGACGACGATGCCGTCGCTGCTGATCCGCTGATCGCGCATCGTCCGCAGTTTTTCCTTGACCTCATCGGGCAGACTCGAGGCGGCGATGTCAAAACGCAGATGCACGGCGTTCGACACCTTGTTGACGTTCTGGCCGCCCGCCCCTTGCGCGCGGATGGCGGTGAATTCAACTTCGCTTTCGTTGAGGACAAGGGCGTTCATTTCTTGGCTTCGAGTTGGTCATAGACGGCCGTGGCAACCTTGGCCAGTTCGCCCTTGGCGGAACTGGCCGACAGGGCGTAACCGAATTGTCCATCGACCCAGTAAAAAACATTGACCTCGCCTTCTCGGGCAAAGCGGAAGCCGGTTTCGGGCCGGTCTGCGTTTTCGGTCGTCACGTACAAGGTCAGGCGCAGGCCGGTGGCGTCCTGATACATGAACTGGGCGACCGGGCCGGCATTGCCGGGGAGCAGGCGGCCGCCGACCAGTTCGTAGCCGAGAGCACCAAGCTTGGGTGGACTGACCGGCGTGCCCAGGCGCTTGGACAGCCATTTGACCAGCGCCTCCTCCTGATCGGCCGTGACCTCAACGGGGCGGCGCGCATCGGGACTGTAAACAACGTGGGCGACGGCAGCCTGCCGGAACAGCGGCACGGCCTGCGCCATCCTCTCAGCGCCCTGGAACTGGCCATGCCCCAGCCAGCCGGCGACGCCACCGAGCGTGGCAACAAGGACGCCGGCAGCCATCTGCTGCCACGACCATGATTTCAAATTTGGCCATTTTTTCCGGTTGACCGTGGGATTCGCCGGTTGCACGGTCAATGCATGCAGGCGGTCGGGCAAAGGCTCGACCAGCACCGGATTGAACAGCGCCTTGAGCGCCTCGTTCTGGGCGCGATAGGCGCGAACGCGTTCGGCATCCTCGGGATGGAGCACCAGATAAGCTTCGATCTCGGCCCGCCGCGCTGGCGCCAGGGCGCCGTCGACGTAGGCGTGCAGGTCGTCTTCAGTAATATTGAGCGGGCTCATCGCACGACCCTCAGATTGGCGCCGGACTGCCGGCCATCCATGATCTGGCGTAACCGTTCGCGTCCGCGCGACAGGCGGGACATCACGGTGCCGATCGGAATGCCCAGCGCAGCGGCGATTTCGGCATAACTCATTTCTTCCAGCCCGACCAGCAACAGCACTTCACGCTGCTCGTCCGGCAATTGGCGAAGGGCTGATTCGAGGTCCATCACTTCCAGACGATCGCTTTGGGTGGCACGCGTCGGCACCTCGCCGGCCTCGTCGTCGAGCGCATGGGTCGGCAAACTGCCGCGCCGCAACTGGTCGACGCGCAGGTTGTGCATGATGCCGAACAGCCAGGCCCGCAAATCGCTGCCCGCCCGCCATTGGGCAAAGCGGCTCCAGGCGCGTTCAAGGGTGTCCTGAACAAGATCGTCCGCCGCCGCGCGGTCGCCCAGCATCGCCCGCGCGTAACGGCGCAGGCGAGGCAATTCGGCGATGATCGCGCGGCTGTCCACGTTGGTCGATTACGGCTTGGCGACGTGCCAGACCTTGTTGAACCCGTCGCCGGTCTTGTCGCCGACCTTTTGGTCCTTGGCCCAGAAGTACAGCGGCTTGCCCTTGAAGGCCCACTGTTTCTTGCCGTCGTCACGGGTCACGATGCTGTAGTCGCCGCTCGCCATATCGCCATCCATCGCCATCAGCGGCGGCCAATTGGTCGCGCACGGGCCGTTGCACATGCTCTTGCCGCTACCGGCGGCATCCTTGTCGAAGGTGTAGAGCGTCATGCCGTTGCTGCCGGTGAGCATGCCGTCCGCCACCATGGCCGGCGCCGCGGCGCGCGTACCAACACCAGAACAGGCGGCCAGCGTGGCCGACATGAGTAGCGTGAGAAGCAGGTTTTTCGTTTTCATGATGATCTCCGTTGGTTTTGGGGGGCTACACCAAGGTATACGGAAGACACTGTCACTTTATTCCATCGGCCCGGGCCAGCCGCCACAAGGACGTCACCTCGGCCGCCCGCGCGGCGTGCAGCGGGTCGCTAGCATCCTGCGCCTTCGGATGCTTCGGCCGGGTATCGAGACGGGCGATCACTTTCAGCCCGGCCGCGTCGATCCAGCCGAGAAGTTCCTGTCGCGAGCGCAGGCCGAGCAGTTCGGCAATATCCGAAATGATCAGCCAGCCCTCGCCATCGGCCTCGAGATGCTCGGCCAGCTGACCGAGAAAGCCGCGCAGCATGCGCGACTCCGGGTCATAGACCGCGTATTCGACCGGCGACGTCGGCTGGGCCGGCAACCACGGCGGGTTGCACACCACCAGCCTGGCCCGTCCTGGCGGGAACAGATCGGTCTTGACCACACTGATTGCTACGGTCAACCCCAATTTTTCGGCATTTTCGGAGGCGCAAGCCAAGGCCCGATCGTCCATGTCGGTCGCCACAATCTGCCGGACGCCGCGCCGGGCAAGGATCGCCGCGATGATGCCGGAGCCGGTCCCGATATCGAACGCCAGATCGCAGTTAGCCGGCAACGGCGCGGCAGCGACCAGATCGACATACTCCCCGCGCACCGGCGAAAACACCCCGTAATGAGGGTAAATTCGCCCCTCCACCGCCGGCACCGGCACCCCCTTCTTGCGCCACTCGTGGGCGCTGACGACGGCCAGCAATTCGCGCAAGGAAACGATCGAATCCTCGCCGGTCGGCGGCCCGTAAGCCTCGATGCAAGCCTGCCGGACATCCTGCGCCCGACGCAAGGGAATGCTGTAATCGCCACCAAGCGGGACCAGCAACAGGCCAAGCGCCTGCGCCCGTCGCCCCTGATTCTGGCGATGCTGCTCGAACGTCTCGGCCGGCGTTGTCGGCGCTGGCCGGCTACCCGAACGCGGCTGACGGTCGGCGCGACGACTCAAACCCTGCAACAGATGGCGAGCATTCTGCCAGTCGCCCCGCCAGAGCATGGCAGTACCCTCGGCGGCCAGCTTCCAGGCCGCATCGACACTCAGACGGTCATCCGCGATGACAAGCCTGCCATGCGGCGGCAAGCCCGCCTCGGAACGCCAGCGAGCCGACTTCGCCTGGTCTTTTTCAAGCCAGGTCATCACAGGAAATGGTTTGGCAGTCATGGCGCGCATTGTAGGGCAGAAGCGCAGCGCCGACCGCCTGCCGCCCTCTTGCAAATGTCGTAATCAACGAAACTGTGAATTATTCGATAGTCGATAAGCGGTGTTGCATCAACAATGCCAACAAGCAATCACATTCGACGCACATACCCACCCCGAAGGATCAGCCCGTGGCCATCTCGAGCCCCCTCCACGCCGACAGCATCATCGGAGCCGCCAGCGGCTTTTTCGGCAGCAACACCTCAACGGCCCCCAGGCGCCATGGCGCCCCCGATCTCGGCAAACAAGAACGCGCCATGGCCCGTCGCCTTGCGCAATTGCATACCGCTCTGGGCGAAACCGACAGCGTCCCCGATAGTGCAGAATCCATCCGCCGCCCTGTTGCCGCCACTGATCCGGAAAACACCGTCAGCACGGGCAGTCTGGTCACAACCGGCCTGCTCGCTGCCCTGCTTGGCGCCGGACTGATGTGGCTGGCGCTGCAAACCCAGCCGCTCCCCGCCGAGCCGGCGGCCAAGCTCCAGGCCACGACACGCCCCGCCCCGCCTCCCGCCATTGCCCCTGCCGCGACGAAAATCAGCGACACGGCAAGGATTGGCGAACTTCTCGAGAACTGGCGAAAGGCCTGGACACAACGCGACATCGCCGGCTACCTGAACAGCTACAGCCAGCAATTCGAGCCGACCGACGGCCAGCCACGCGCCGCGTGGGCGGCGGCAAGAACCAAAAAACTGGCTCCCGGAGCGCCGATCGACATCCAGATCAACGAACTCGGCATCGAACGACTCAATGCCGACCTGTTCAAGGCCACTTTCCTGCAGGACTACGCATCGGGCAGCTACCGCGAAACAGCGCGGACCAAGACCCTGCTCGTCGCCCGCGAAAACGGCGAGTGGAAAATAACCCGGGAATGGATGACAGAAAGCGGACTCGCCGCCCGCTGAGCGCAACAGATACGAAATGGAAAGCCGGCCGATAAGCCGGGTTCTGTTCCCCCCTTGCGGGGTTCGGCAATCATTCCTCTAGGCCTGCCGTCACCGACAGGCTCAAGCAACC
>PHCH01000124.1 GCA_002840785.1 Betaproteobacteria bacterium HGW-Betaproteobacteria-4
ATAGCGCTCGACCATGCCGGGCACCTGTTCGCTTTGGTCCGGATGGACGATAAAGCAGATTTCGTAATGGCGCATGCAATCTCCTTTTGGGATAAACCCTCCGCCATGCGAGTGCGGTAGGGCAAGGTTGAAAAGCCCACGATTATATCAGCAATCGTGGGCTTTTGGCCGAAGCTGGGGAAAGCAATTCAGAAACTGTCGTCAGCCAGCTCCAGTGTGCCTGCCGCACCAGCAAGCACCGACTCGGCGAGACCGGCTGCCTGAGTCAGGAAATGATCGGCGTAGAACCGCGTTGTTGCGAGTTTTGCTGCCCAGAAAGGATCCGTTTCACCAGCCGATAATTTGTTGCGTGCGATGACAGCGGCGCGCCCCAATTGCCATCCACCGGCAACAATACCGAACAGATGAAGAAAAGGCACAGCGCCGGCGTGAACGGCCTTCGGATCCGATGAGTAGTTGGCCACGATCCAGGAAACAGCCTTTTCCAGCGCGTCGACCGCGGCATTCTGGCGGGCGCCGATTGCCGCAAGATCGCCGTCGAGTTGCGCTGTCGCCGCCCTGATATCGGCGATCACGACCAGAATCGTCGCGGCCTTTTCGCGGGCAATCTTGCGACCAATCAGGTCATTGGCCTGAATGGCAGTCGTGCCCTCATAGATCGCAGTAATGCGCGCATCGCGCAAATGCTGAGCGGCGCCGGTTTCCTCGATATAGCCCATACCACCGTGCACCTGCACCCCCAGAGAGGCAATATCAATTGCACTCTCGGTGCACCAGCCCTTAACGACAGGAATCAGCAGATCAGCAAACGCCCGAGCCTTATCACGAGAAGCGGCGTCCGTGGCAGCATGCGCGTTATCCTGCGCCGCCGCCGTGACATACGCGAGCGCCCGCATGGCCTCAATTCGGGCGCGCATGGAGAGCAGCATGCGACGCACATCCGGATGCTTGATGATGGGAACCTTCGGTCCACCGCGAACACCGACCTCAGTACCCTGGATACGCTCCCTGGCATAGACGACGGCGCGCTGATATGCCCGCTCGGCATCGCCAAGTCCTTCCAAACCAACATTGAAACGGGCTGCGTTCATCATGATGAACATGTATTCGAGGCCTCGATTCTCTTCGCCAACCAGCGTGCCGACCGCGCCGCCGTGGTCGCCAAAGGCCAGTACTGCCGTCGGGCTGCCGTGGATACCCAGCTTGTGTTCAATGGAAACGCAATAAACATCGTTCCGCTCGCCCGGGGTACCGTCAGCCTTGAGGAGAAACTTGGGCACAACGAACAACGAGATGCCCTTGACCCCTTCCGGCGCATTGGGAGTTCGCGCCAGCACGAGATGGACGATGTTGTCCGTCATGTCGTGCTCGCCATAGGTAATGAAAATTTTCTGGCCAAAAATCCTGTAGGTTCCGCCACCGACCGGCTCGGCACGCGAGCGGACTGCCGCCAGATCCGAGCCGGCTGACGGCTCGGTCAGGTTCATCGTACCAGTCCATTCACCGGAAACGAGATTGGGCAGATAGGCCGCCTTTTGCTCGTCCGTACCGGCAATCATCAGCGCCTCGATGGCGCCTTGCGTCAGCATCGGGCACAAAGAGAAAGCATGATTTGAAGCTTTCCACATTTCGCTGACCGCCGTCGACAAAAGCCTCGGCAGCCCCTGACCGCCAAACTCTGGGTCACAACCCAAGCCGTTCCAGCCATTATCGACAAACTGGCGGTAGGCCTCCTTGAACCCGGGAGACGTGGTGACGACAGTATCCTTCCACTTCGCACCATCCCGGTCGCCGACCCTGTTCAAGGGCGACAGCACCTCTCCGGAAAAGCGTGCAGCCTCTTCAAGAATCGCATCGACAACATCCGGCGAAGCCTCTTCAAAACCGGGCAGGGAAACGACCTGTTCGAGGCCGGCCAATTCCTGCATGACAAAGCGCATTTCTTTTAGCGGAGCCTGGTATTCACTCATGGGATTTTTCCATTCGGTTAGCTGTTTCTTTAAGCTCTATCAGGAAGAGCACGTCCTCGACCACAGGCAGAGTAAATCCGGCACGCTGACCTCCGCGATTGTCGCGTAACAACTGGTACATGTAGCCGACGACATCACCGGAACTCCAGAGATCGACGATCGTATTGACCAGGCGGGGAAGATCCTCGAGCGTTTGCGGCCGCGGCGCAAGCGGTTGCCCAACCTCCAAGCTCCCCCTTTCCGCACCCTCGGTCGCATCCTCCCAGCTTTGTACCTCAACGTTGAAATGCTGGTTCAAGTCACGGGAAACGGCCTCGAACTCAGTGCGCATCCCCGCCATCCGATACACATCCATCAAACGAATCCACGGTTGCAATGCCTCCTGCGGATTGTGGTCGATGTATTCCTGCAAGGCCTGAGCTGCGCCTTTGACGCGACCGAACGAAAGCATGATCTCAGCCAGTTCCATGACAGGATTGGCCTCAAAATGCTCGTCCAGCGTCGTCGCATGGATCGACATTACCGAGTCATGACCGCGCTGCGGCTCCCTGGCTGGCAACTCAGCCGCCCCGGCGATCTCTTCGCCCCCTCCATCCAACTCGACATCCACCTGCATGGGCATGCCCATGGCTACCGGCTCGAAGTGAAGATCAACCGCGTCGACTTCCTCTTGCTCATCGGCACGCTTCGGATCAACCGTCAATTCCGGAACATCGATCGGATCATGGCCATCGCTGGCCGCCAAGGTCTTGGCGCGATAATTTCTCCAGCCCAGCCAGCCAGCCAACCCGAGTGTCGATCCAAGCAGAACCCCGTAAACCGCCCACTCGGACAAACCGGAGGATTTTTCGCCTGCGGGCATCTGGGGTGTTGGTGGGAACCTCACAGGCTCAGCGGGACTGGGGGTTGGCGGAGAGTTTTGAGTGACCGACGGAACGGATACAGCCGGAGAGGGTATCGCGCCGTTCGCCTCGACCCGCTGGGCAAATTCAGCAGCTCGCTGCTGCACTTCGCTCAGCGTGCCTTCCATGTTCCGCAACTTTTCCGCAATCGCCATTTGCGACGTGGCCTGCTCATGCATGGCCATCAGCATTCTGTATTCAAGACGCAATATTTCGCGCTGCGCTTCCTTGGCTTCGGCACCCCCGGTAAATAGCTCAGTGGCCAGGCGAAGGGACGGCTCAGGGCCGAAGCCCTCATCGGACAACATCAGGCGGTCAGGCAGACCACGGAGCGCAGGCCGTCTTTCTGCTCGCTTGGCGATTCGCCTGGCCGGCGGACTGGGCGGCGCATCGACCATCGCTGGGATTTTCGAGCCAATTCTGGCCGGCAGCTGCACCTGCGGCTTTGCCACTGGCAGAGCGGCCTCTGTCAGTGGGCGCTCCTCGACGATGCTTTCAACACCGCCTCGCGGCGATGCCATGAGGATATATTCGCGAGATATTTCGTTTCCGCAGCCTAGCTGCACCGCCAATTGCAAAATCGGCTCACGCAACGGTGCATCAGAACGAATTTGGAGGACAGGCGGCGTAGATTTACGGACGCTTAAGCCTGCCTTCTTGAGCCATGGCAGGTCTTCACCACCAGAAGGCTGGACAAGGCGAAAACAACTGGCGTCCAGTTTTTGTTTTTCGGCGCCCAAGAGATCGATTTCAAGCTGCAATCGCTCGCCCAGAACCGGCTGCCCACGCAAATCGCCCAAACCAACCGCCGATGCCACCCCCGACACGGCAAGCATCAGGATAGATACCGAACAGCAGAGAGCAAAGCGATTCAAAGACACTGCTCCAAATGACATTAAATTTGTGGAATTGTAGCTGTTATTTATCAACCAGATAACTGGAATCATTGAAGCTGACAACCCATTCCGGCCGGTAAACCACGAATAGCGTCATCATCATTCCAGACAACCACCCTTCAGAGAAGGCAAGCAGCAAAAAATAGGGGAAATACTCGCTGATCAGATAGTCCCATTCATAGGCCCCAACCATTGCCAGCAGGCATGTTGCAGCGAATCCAACACCGATAATCGTCAGTGCAGCCCCGAGAAAGCCGTTCACAAAGATATAGACAAAGAAATGCCTAGGTAATGCCGCAGAAACGAAGCGACAAAAAAGCTGACTCAGACCGACACTCAATCCGGCGAGCAGCAAAGCGTTGGCCGCATAGGCAATCGGCCCGGCTGCGCCATTCAGGGTGATGCCAAGCGTTACCAGTGAAAGCCCGACAAAGGCCAGATGAGGGCCGAAACTCAGCGTAAAGACGGTGGCCCCGAGGAGATGAAAACTCAAGCCGGGTTTGACGCCGGCTTTGAGACTCCAGACAAGGGTAAGCAGAACAATCATCCCGAGCCACACGTTGAATTGCTCGGAATCCTTGAGGCGCCCCCAAGGAGCACGCCAAAGACTATGGGCGAAAAACAGTACCCAGGCAATCCAGGCCGCCCAGTACCATCCTTCGCCCATCAGGGTATCTGTCAGATTCACATGGATATTTTAGCCGACAGCTCCAACCAGTTGCGGCACCACTTCGAACAAATCCCCAACCAGCCCGTAATCCGCCACCTGAAAGATCGGTGCATCCGGATCCTTGTTGATGGCGACGATGACTTTCGACTCCTTCATCCCGGCCAGATGTTGGATGGCGCCGGAAATGCCGACGGCGATGTAGAGCTGCGGGGCGACGATCTTGCCGGTCTGGCCAACTTGATAGTCGTTCGGCACGAAACCGGCATCGACAGCCGCACGGCTTGCACCGAGTGCCGCACCGAGCTTGTCGGCCAGCGGTTCGAGCAGGGTGTGGTAGTTCTCGCCACTGCCCAGACCACGGCCACCGGAGACGATGATCTTGGCGGCACCGAGTTCGGGCCGTTCGGACTTGGTCAGTTCTCTGTTCCCGGTTGACCGTATCAAACGCCGTCGTGCGCACGGTGATGACCTTGACTGAGTCGCTGCTCTTGACCGTGGCCAGGGCGTTACCGGCGTAGATCGGGCGGACGAAGGTGTCGGCTGATTCGACGCCGGTGATTTCGGAGATTTGCGCCACGTCGAGGAGTGCAGCGATTCGGGGAGCGAGATTCTTGCCGAAGGTGGTGGCCGGGGCGAGGATGTGGCTGTAGCCGGCGGCGTTGGCGATGATGAGTGCGGTGAGGTTCTCGGCGGCCTGGCTCTGGTAGTGGGCGGCGTCGGCGACTTTGACGAGGCTCACCCCGTTCAGCGTGGCGGCTTCCTGGGCGGCGGCTTGGCAGCCTGATCCGGCGACGAGAACATGGATGTCGCCACCGATCTTGGCGGCTGCCGCGACGGTGTTGAGGGTGGCGGCCTTGAGCTGTTGGTGGTCGTGTTCGGCGATAACGAGAATGGTCATGATCAGATCACCTTGGCTTCGTTCTTGAGTTTGTTGACGAGTTCGGCGACGTCGG
>PHCH01000125.1:0-6664 GCA_002840785.1 Betaproteobacteria bacterium HGW-Betaproteobacteria-4
GCCGAGCAACGCAGGGGCTGGCGGAAAAAGGGCGAGGACTGTCTGAGGGCGAAGCCCGAGTTCCGCAGCCCCCGCCAGTCCCGAGTAGCGCAGGGAACCCGCGCAGCGGGCACCGACCCAGGGGTCGCCTTTTCTTTGGCTACTTTCTTTTGGCGAAGCAAAAGAAAGTACGCCCGCCAGCAGGGCGGAACCCCAAGCCAATTAACCGGGAAATCGCCAAAAACGCAGAACCCCAAGCCCGAGGCAGGGAAAGCCCCCCAGCCTTACGCCGCCAACCGCAGCTTCTGCCTCCACCCCGGATAAAGCAGCTCCGCATCCTGCGGAAACGACTCGAACGCCCGGGCGAATTCGAAGTGGTCGCGCGCCCACTCGACCGGATCGGCCCCCGCCTTCCAGCAGTCGTAGGCCTGACGCAACGACCGCGCCCCGGCGGCCGGCGAATCGATATGCCCGTAGGCGCCGCCGCCAGCCGTGTTGATGACGTTGCCGTGGCCGAGGTTGTCGAAGAACCCCGGCAGGCGCAGGGCGTTCATGCCGCCGGAGATGATCGGCACGGTCGGTTTCATGCCGTACCACTCCTGCGGGTAGACCGGCCCCTGGTAGCTGTCGCGTTCGATGACATAGGCGGCGGCGCGGTCGTCCTTGTCGCCTTCCATCTTGCCGTAGCCCATGGTCCCGACGTGGATGCCGGAGGCGCCTTGCAGGCGGCTCATCTTGGCCAGCACGTAGGCGGTGTAGCCGCGCTTGGCCGACGGCGAGGTGATCGCCCCGTGACCGGCGCGGTGGTAGTGCAAAAACTGGTTGGCGAAGTGGCGGCGAGCCGTGGTGATCATGCCCGGGCCGCCGACGTAGCCGTCGACGAGGAAAGCCACCTTGTCGGCGTCGGGGCCGAAGCTGCGCAGGATGAATTCGCCGCGCGCCACCATTTCATGGTGGTCGTCGGCCGTGATGTTGGCCGAGAACAGCTTGGCCTCGCCGGTTTCGTCCATCGCCCGCTTCATCGCGTCGTAGACCAGCGGGATGGTTTGCTTCATCGGCGCGAAGGGCTGGTTGCCCTGCGGCTCGTCGTTCTTGATGAAATCGCCGCCCAGCCAGAATTCGTAGGCGGCGCGGGCGAAGGGTTCGGGGCGCAGGCCGAGTTTGGGCTTGATGATCGTGCCGCTGATGTAGCCGCCATCGACGACCGGCCGGCCCAGCGTGCGCCACAGGTCGGCGATGCCCCGGCTCGGGCCGTCGAACAGTTCGATAGCGCGGCGCGGCACGTAAAAATCGACCATCTTGGCGTGCTCGATGTCGCCCATGCCCTGGTTGTTGCCGATGGTCAGGGTCAGGAAGGAGACCATCATCATGCGGCCGTCGGTGATGTTGCGGTCGAACAGGTCGAGCGGGTAACGCCCTTGGTGAATTCATCGGTGGTGCACACCTCGACGTTGGTGCCGGTCGACGACTCGGCGGCGAAGTGAGCAGCCGCTTCGAGGTAGCCGTGGCCGGCCTTGGGTTTCATCCGGTAGGCGCACAGAATGTGCTGGCCGCCGGCAATCAGTTCGGCTTCGGTGAGGCTGAGGTCGGCGTAGCGTTTTGACTGGTCCATCGTCTTGTCTCCTGGGTCATTCGTCGGGGAAAAACTATGGATTGAATGCTAGGCGCGGCCATTGATAAATAATAGTCACGTGTTTTTATTCGACACATAAGCTATTGCTGAGTATTTGGCGCGTTGTCGTTCGCTCCCTCCCCTTCAAGGGGAGGGTTGGGGTGGGGATGGGTTAATTCATGCAGGATCCCTCTCTTTCTGACCCATCCCCCTGATGAAACCACTAAGCAACCGACTAAGCCGCCAAACAACGGCGGCCAAGTCTCTGCTTAACCCAGCCTCCCCCTTGTCCATGGGATACCGGCCCTGCGGGCCATAAAGGGGGAGGAGAACGTCCGCCGACATTCACGCGCCTGCCCTGCATCAATTCGCAGGGAAAGCGGGGCAACTGGTGGAGTGGCGTAAAATGGCGGGCTAACCAGGGCTCGAATGTGCCGGCCAGACCACTGACAAAGGGACTATGAAAGACTATTACGGATTGCTTGGCGTCTCGCCCGATGCGACCACCGAGCTGATCAAGACGGCCTACCGCAAGAAGGCGGCGCAGTTTCACCCCGACCGCAACCCGGCGCCCGATGCGGCGGCCAAGTTCCGCGAGGTGCAGGAGGCCTACGAAGTGCTGGCGGATGGTGATCGCCGCAAGGTCTATGACGAAACCCGACGTTCCAGTTTGATCGATGACCCCCTGGCCGTAGCGCGCGAAATTTGGTCCAGCCATTTAGGAAAAATGCAGCAGTGAAAAAATCTTATTACTTTGCCGAACTGTCGTCCTCTTACGACGCTGAAATCCAGGATTTGCTCAACGATTCAGAAGGCAAGTCAGCGCTCAAGGGCCGACTTAAGGAAAAGCGTCAGGAACTGGCCTCCATCCTGCCAATGATCGAATTCGCTCCGGAAATGGTCGTGCCAGTGTTCTACGACGCATTTTCCTTCGCCAATCCGAAGGCAATGGCGGCGGTGGTCGACTGTGAGCCGGATGACGGCGATTTTCCGGCCTGGGATCAAGTTTCCCCGCTCGTCACGGTGGCCGAGTGGGCCGGGCCGTATCTCGCCGCCGTGCTGACCGAGCGGGCCGGTGAGGAATTCATGGTGACGGCCGCCAGCCTGGAATTCATCCGCAAATTCGACCACAGCGCACCGCCGGCCGCGACCGACGATGACGAGGATGCAGACCGCGAGCGCAACGACGACGATGATGGTCGCGGCGACGATGACAGTGATCGCGACCTGGCCGAAGCCGGCGATGACTGGCTGGGCGAGCAGGGCTTCGATTCGCTCAAGTCCTGATCCAGGCCGGCAAAAACACGATCTATTTGATAAGGCAAGACATGACGCATCCCGTTGTACTGAAAACATCCCAGCTGATCCTGGCCGGCGACCTCAAGGGCGCCGAAAAGGCGCTGGCCAACATTGCCGACAGCGAGGGCGATTACGCCCTGGTCGAGGTCATGAACGATATCGCGCCGAAGGATTTGCTGGCCGTCATGCGCGGCTTCGATGGTTCCAAGCAGTCGGTCGTCAATATGCTCGTCACGCCCGAGCAGTTCGCCCGCGCCGTCATTCTTGAAACGCGCTACCGCGACCAGACGCACGCCGCCCTGCACGGGATGATGAACGCCGTGCTTTACCGCGATGAAGAGATGGCCGCCGAGTACCTTGAGGCAATCGGCGAGATCGAGGGCGGCTATGAAGTGCTGGCCAATTATTTCGCCGAGCGCGACGACGAGTTCCTCGCCTTCGCCATTTCCGGCGTCTTCTCCGAGGATTTTGACGCTGAGCACGGTCATGAATCGAAGTCGATCTCGTGGCTCAACGAAAAGATCGAGGAGCTTGACGAAGCCCTGCATGAAGGCAATTCCATCGCCGGTTCGCGCCCCAAGGTGCCGCGCTCGCAAATCGCCGACCACGACTGGCAGGAAACCGCCTGGGTGCTGCGCTATGAGCTGTCGGACATTTTCGAGCAGATCGTCATCACCCTGCGCGACCGCCTGCAGCACCGCGTCGAAGTGCTTGAAGAAGGCGAAGCCGAGGACAGCAAGCCGAAATCCGCCCCGGTTGCGGCGGCGGACGACGAGGAATCGGCGCTCTAAGGATGGCGGCAATGAACAAATCTGTTGCGGTCGTCGATGATCGCCCGTTTTTCGAGAAAGCCGTCCGCTTCGGGCTCGAGCACGGCATCCTGACGCGCGAAACCATGGCCCGCATCGAAGCCGATGCACCCAAGGGCATCGTCCAGATTGCCGACCATTTCGGCACCGCCTACCTGCGCACCGATCTGGAAAGCGCCGTGACGCGCATGGCGAATCTGATCAGCCTTTATCTCGAAGACTTCTCGAACGGCGACCTGCGCGCTGCCGCCATGTCTTTGCGCGACAACACGCTGCTCTCGCATTCGCGCGGCGGCTCGGAAATGCTCAAGCGCCTGCACGCGATGCCCGGCGAAACCAGCCTGCACGCCCGCAAAGTGGACGCGCAGGGGCAGAAGATTTTCGTCAACGAGCGCAGCTTTGCCTTCCCGCTCAGCGTCGCCAGCTACCGGGCGCAGGTCGAGCAATGCCAGGCCAACCAGATGCGCATCGATTTCGCCCGCTGGCTGGCCCGGCAACTGAACACCCGGCCGGAAGAGTGCGAAGACTACAGCGCCGAGGAAGTCATCCGCTCGGCCATGCTGCTCCTCTACGTCGGCGCCAAAACGCTGGAAATGCCGTCGAAACGCGAGTTCGTCCAGTTGATCGAGGCGCTGCGCAAGAAAAGCTTCAAGCCCAAGCCGGCCACGCTCGATGCCTTCCTGCGCGAGGCGCCGACAGCGTTCGCGGAAATGACCCGGCAGGCCATGCAGGACTTCATCGATGACGCCCTGCCGCGCCTCCAGTCGCCGGAAAAATCGCCGGACGAAATTCTCCACGCCGAAGCCCAGGGCGCCTTTTTCGTCCGCGACATGCCGGAAGAAGACGTCGTCGCCTACGACCGGCTCGTCGCCAAGGAATGGGTCCGCATCACCAAAGGCGACGCCGACGATCCCGCCGTGCTGGCCACCATTTTCCTCAGCGTCGCCACCGGCCATCCGCCGAAGGCCGCTGCCCTGCTCAAGGAGGCGAAGAGCATTATCGCCACCTTCCGCGAACAGGGTTTCGACAGCAAGGCGGTGCTCGCCTTTATCGATGAACACGCCCCTTTCGAGCAGCGCGAAGACCTCAAACTGATGTGGTCGCAGGATTTACAGCCGGACGCCGAAATCCATCTCGCCGACAACGATCCGCAAATGCCGGACAGCCACATGGACCGCGCCTTGAAGTACTTCCGGCAAAACTGCGTGGCGAACTGGAAGGGCGGCAGCCGCTAGGGTGATTGCTACGGTCAACCGGGAAAAACGGCCAAAAATGAAATGGCTTGGCAAACACCAAAAACCATCCCCGGCCCTTTGCCCCGCTGGATACCGTCCTTGCCGGACATAAAGGGGAAGGCCCCAGATCGCCGTCCTCTGCCTTATTCCCGCTCAGAATAAGTCGGCAGGCGGATGGCAAAAGCAATGCCGATCCAGCGCAGGGCGAGCACCACGGCCATCCCGCTCCAGGCCGCGACCACCGGCGACAGGCCAAGCGCCTGCAAGCCGATCAGCGTCAGCGCCCCGGCCCACGCAGCCGACGCATAGAGTTCGCCGGGCACGAAAATGAGCGGCACCTCATTGCACAACACGTCGCGCAAGACCCCGCCGACAACCCCGGTCGTCACCCCGAGCAGGCTGGCCACCAGCCACGGCGCCTGCAGATCGAGCGCCACCTGGGTGCCGGTAATGGCAAACAGCGCCAGCCCGATGGCATCGGGAATCAGGAACAGGCGCGGCGGCAAGCGCAGCCCGCGCACCGCGAAGAAAACCAGGAAAGTGGTGGCGAAAGCGACGAGCAGATAACTCTGGTCGCTGATCCAGAACACCGGGCGGTCGAGCAGCACATCGCGCACCGTGCCGCCGCCCAGGGCCGTCGCCATGCCGACCATGACGACGCCGACCAGATCCATGCGCTTGCGCCCGGCATCGAGCACGCCGGTCAAGGCGCTGACGGCGACGGCAGCAAGGGCGATCCAGTAAAGCAGGTTTTCCATGATTGATTCAAATGAGCCGGGAGCAGGCAGTGTAGCGGTTTGCACCAGGCCGGGCACGCGCCCCCGGGAAAAGCAAAATTGTTGCTGCCAGCGCCCGCCGCCCGGGTTATAACTACCCGTCATTCGCCCAAGGCTCCCTCCGCATTCTCCTCAAGCGCCCATGTCCCTCATCTCCAAAACCGATCAGCAACTGATCTGCCACCCCCTCGACTTTGCCCTCGCCGTCCTGCGCAATTTCCGCAAAAACCAGGGCCTCCTGCTCGCCGGCGCCGTCGCCTACTACGCCCTGCTCTCCCTGCTGCCGATGATCATCCTGCTCGTCCTCTGGCTATCGCACTGGGTCGACCAGGCCGAACTCCTCGCCACCCTCCAGCGCTATCTCGAATGGCTCGTCCCCAGCCAGGCCGCCGCCGTCCTCGCCGACGTCTCCGGCTTCATCGACAACGGCGTCTCGATCGGCGTCGTCCTCCTCGGCACCCTCGTCTTCTTCAGCTCGCTGACCTTCTCCATCCTGCAAAAAGCCATGGCCCAAATCTTCGCCCACCGCCACGCCACGGTGAAACGCCACGCCATCGTCGCCGCGCTGCTCCCCTACAGCCTGCTCCTCCTCGCCGGCATCGCCCTCTTCGGCATCACCGTGCTCTCCGTCACCATCCACAGCCTGACCCAGGAAAGCATCACCCTGTTCGGCGCCGAATGGTCGCTGCGCCGCCTCTCCGGCCCGGCCTTCTACGGCATCGGGCTGGCCGGCGAAATCCTCATCCTCACCCTCTTCTACAGCGTCCTCCCCGTCGGCCGCACCCGCCTCCGCCACGCCCTGCTCGGCGCCGCCGTCATCACCCTGATCTGGGAAATCGTCCGCCACGTACTCGTCTGGTACTTCGCCACCCTGTCCAGCGCCAGCATCGTCTACGGCTCGCTCACCACCGCCGTCGTCGTCCTGTTCAGCATCGAACTCGCCGCAACCCTGCT
>PHCH01000125.1:6751-12891 GCA_002840785.1 Betaproteobacteria bacterium HGW-Betaproteobacteria-4
CCAAAAATTCATACTGTCCGGTTTGTCGCCCAAAAACTGTCGAAAATATGCCAAGAAACGAGTCAAACCATTCCTGCACAATGACCTCTGGCTGTCCCGTCCGCCAGCTTATTGGACAGGTTTCCGGATTAGGCGATGGTTTTGTCGTCTACTACTAGTTAAATTTCACATCACACCATGGATATCAACGAAGCCATCGCAGCATTTCATAACCCATCGTGGTGGGTTCTTACCGTCATTGTCGGTTTATTTTTGAATGTTTTCGCACCATTCATTAATAAAGGCATTGAATCAATCTGGGCCTCATATTCAAAGAAGAAGTCGGAAAGCATTGAGCACCGTAACGCGACTATGGAATCTAAGGTTGCACGTTTAGCTAAGAAAGAAAGCGGCTTGCTTGAGGCGAAAATAGAGGCAACCTACTGGGCCGTTAGGATCGTACTGTCGTTATCAATCTACCTCGTCCTGATTCAGATTGCATTCTCAATCCCGATGGGAAACGCCAATCTCGCGGCAATTCCAATTGCACTTGCCGCATTCCTCAGCATTACAAAATTCATAAAACGATGGACTGACAATAAGGAAATCCACAATCTTCTGCTTCGCCGCCTTAATCAAGAAGATGATGACTAGACAATCTAACCCTGCGCTCAACCCGACCGCCCTGACGGGCGTCGGGTTAGCTACACGTTAGCCCTATTACAAGGAGCATCCATCGCCATGAAGAGAGCAATTCTGTTGACCGGTTTCAACAACTGGGGCAAGACCACGCACATCTACAACATCTTCGGGCGGTCGCGCTTCTACATGGGATGCACCTACGCCATTCCAGGAGTCAACGGCGCTTTCACCGTTGAATCTCACTCAAATGATGATTTTGGTGAAGTCAATTTTGTCCAAGCTGTAAAGAACAGAATTGCCAAGGCCCCATCGTATGAAAAAGACATTTTTTGTGCATTCTGTCCAACCCGAGAGAATCACAACGATTCACAGCGCATCCTCGAAGGGAAGCCATTTTCCTCCTTCGACGAAATCCACATCCTGCTGTTGAAATACAAATGGGATTTTCACGCCGAACTCAGAATTCAAGAAATCCGCTCCTATCTATCGTCGGTCGCAAACGCACAGTTCTTCGTAATTGATGCTGATGCCCGCCAAACCTCAGATACGGCGCGTTGCCAAGCAAGAGATCAGCAAATTGTTTCCTACCTCAAGCGGCTCTATCCATAGGGCTAACCCGGCAGTCGAGCGGACCTGCGCGAAAAGCCGCGCAGGCCGCTCACTTCTACGGTAGGCAAAATGAAACCGCCCTCAGAGTTACACATGAACAAGTACCCAGACGTCAAGTGCAGAAACTGTGGGAAGCTGTTTGAGACGCAGATCAAAATTGATCCTGCAATCTACAAATTCGCGCCCGGCATAAGGGTTGGCGTAAACACGTTTACGTGCCCGCACTGCAATACTCAAGATCAATATTCGGAGGAAGACTTTCTATACACGCCTCAGCAGGTACTCGAACTGGCGTCGTTTGGGAAGACTGTCCGCGCATTTGTTGAACACATTCGACTGAGCGAAACTCCCCTGCAAGCGGCATCCGAACTGTTGAGCGGGCTCGAACAGGCGAGTACAACCGGGGATGTCAACAAGCTGCGCAATACACCGAGGTTGCTTAAGCTCAGGAAGTGGTTACCAAACTCTCCGGAGAAGGTCGCAGCGTACGTAGCCGTAGCACACGTGATCTTCCAGATACTGACAAGGGAGCCAAGTCTCAAGATTGAGTATCAAACCGTCGTGAACGAGATTCACCAAACTTACATCGTTCAAGAACCACATAATGCAACACCGGCTAGGTCGACCAAACTGACGCCAAAGAAGCCGGGAAGGAATGATCCCTGCCACTGTGGCAGTGGTCGCAAGTTCAAGCACTGCCACGGCTCGTAGGAAGCGGCTAACAATAGGGGACAGACCACGGTTTCCAATTTTCGAAATACGCAGAAGCCGTGGTCTATCCCCCTTTATTCATTCTTTGGCTGCGAGAGGAGAAGTGTTGTGAACGCCGAAAATGTGGAGCCATCAACTGAAAAGAACGAAGAAGCCTCAGAGAAGCCAGCCCCCAAAGCCGTACAAGGCGCAAAGGACTGGAGGGATCGTCTCCTAGAAAAGGATCTTCTTTCTCCAATTTACATATTTGTATTCATAGTTCTATTCAAAGATGGGAAAGACGGTATCGATCTTCACGATGCAATCGTGAGGTTCATTTCAACGTACAACGGCCAATGAACCAAGCATCTAATCGCGGCCAACGGCACGGGGTCACACGGGCGCGGGGTCAGGTCTTGAAAAACAACAACAAGCCGTTGAAAAACGGCAGCTTGATCAAGCGCCCAAACGAAGAAGCCGGGATTTCCCGGCTTTTTTGCGCCCTAGATGTGACGCGCTGAGGTGATTGATCGGCTAACTGTGCCAGCCTCGAATTACCCCCCGGCAAACCAGGCTTCCCACGGTCAACCGGAAAAAACAGCCAATTTTGAAATCCGCCCCCGGCGCCCAGTGCCGGGGCTTCCCGCCGCTCTGACTTACTGTGCGGCGACTTCCGTCAGCGTCAGATAGCCGTCCTGGGTGTTGACGACCTTGTAGGTGGCGTCGGGCTTGGCTTTGGCTTTTTTGAGCACGGTTTGCCATTCGATTTCGGCCGAGCGCAGGCCGTCGATCTTTTTGTGCAGGGTAGCGACGCTGTCGGCCAGGTCGGTCTTGAGTTCTTCATTGAATTGCTCGACCTTTTTGGCGGTGGGGTTCATGACGATCAGCGCGGTGTTGGCCAGCGTCACGACGAGCATGACGGCGACGAGGATGATGGTCAGTTTGTCAAATGATCGTGGCTTGGCGGGTTGTTCCTGGCTGTCGTTGGTTTCTTTTTCGCTCATGGTCTCGCTCCCGGGTTGATGGTTCTACCGACTCTAACGGCCAATGCGGGGGCGAACTTGAGGGTTGCGTGGCGGGGCTTGCTACGGTCAACCGGGAATTTCGGCCAATTTTGAAATTTCCGGGGCGGCGATGGTGTCGAGATCGATCTCGCGCAGGTCGGCCAGCACCTGCCAGGCGCCGCTGAAGTCGTCGCCGGCGGTGTAGTCGTTGGGCGTGACGAGGCAGCGCAGGCCGGCGGCGCGGGCGGCTCGCAGGCCGTTGGCGGAGTCTTCGATGGCCAGGCAGTTTTCGGCCGGCAGGGCGAGGCGGTCGAGGACCCAGCGGTAGATGTCGGGGGCCGGCTTCTTGTTGGGCACGATGTCGCCGGCGCCGATGATTTCGAACCAGCCCGGGGCGTCCGGCCCGAGCGTGGCGTGGAGCAGCGCGGTGACGTTTTCCGGGGTGGTCGTGGTGGCGATGGCGAGGCGCAGGCCGCGCTGGCGGGCGTGCGGGGCGTGGCGGGCGGCGTAGTGGCGGATGCGTTCCTTGCCGCCGGTGATGGCGAGCAGTTGGCCGTATAGCCTTTCGTCCCAATGCCAGTCCAGCCCGAGATCGGCGAAGGCGTGGTTGAAGGCGGGGCGATGGCCGTCGCGCTCGGTGTCGGCGAGCGTGCCGTCAACGTCGAAGATCAGGGCGTGGAGTGGGGGCATGCGGCGGACGATAGCCCGGTGTTTTTCCGGCATCCAGTCAGATTTTTTGAAGTGGCCGTTAAGCATCGACTTAATAAGCTATAACTTATGCAGGCAATAAGAAATTCTGACTGTTACTTAATTAATAAGTCACTTATCTTGGCTGCCAATGCGGTAACACAAGAATGATTGGAGACACCATGCAATTCGGTCGCACTACCCTTTCCAAGTTCGTCATCGAAAACACCCGGTCCAGCCACGGCGAGCTCGGCGCCCTGCTCATCGACGTCGCCGCCGCCGTCAAGACCATTTCGGCGATGGTCGCCAAGGGGGCGCTGGCCGGCCACCATGGCGCGCTGGACAGCACCAATGTCCAGGGCGAGGTGCAGAAGAAGCTCGATGTGCTGACCAACGAAGCCATCCTGCGTCACTGCGAATGGGGCGGCCAGCTGGCCGGCATGGCGTCCGAGGAAATGGACGACCCCTACCCGATCCCGGCCGAATATCCGCGCGGCCGCTACCTGCTGGTGTTCGACCCGCTTGATGGTTCGTCGAACAGCGACGTCAATGTTTCGGTCGGCACCATTTTTTCGATTTTTTCGCGGTCGACCGCAGGCGACGCCCAGCTCGGCGATTATCTGCGCCCGGGCAGCGAACAGGTGGCCGCCGGTTACGCCATCTACGGCCCGTCGACGATGATGGTGCTGACGCTGGGCAACGGCACGCACGGCTTCACGCTGGATCGCGAGAGCGGCAACTTCATCCTGACCCACGCCAATATCCGCGTCCCGGAAGACACCCGCGAATTCGCCATCAACACCTCCAACGAACGTTTCTGGGAGCCGCCGGTGCAGCGCTATGTCAGCGAGTGCAAGGCCGGCAAGACGGGCGTCCGCGGCGAGGATTTCAACACCCGCTGGATCGCCTCGATGGTCGCCGAAGTGCACCGCATCCTGATCCGCGGAGGCATTTTCATGTACCCGAAGGACAGCAAGGACCCGAGCAAGCCGGGCCGTCTGCGCCTGCTCTACGAAGCCAATCCGATGGCCATGCTCATCGAGCAGGCCGGCGGCGCGGCGAGCACCGGCCGCCAGCGCATCCTCGATATTGCGCCGGACAGCCTGCACCAGCGCCTGCCGGTCATCCTCGGCTCGAAGAACGAGGTCGAGCGGCTTGAGCGCTACCACCACGAATACGACACCGGGGCTGATCGGCCGTTTATTTCGCCGCTGTTCTCTGAGCGCTCCTTGTTCCGCGATCAGGCATGAAGCGCTAACAAAATGCCCCTGGCGTCGTTGCGCCACCTCGCCGTGCGACTTGCACTGCCTTCGGTGGCACGCCTAGCCAGGGCCGCTTCACTGCATTTTGTTAGCACTTCATTGGATTAAGAATTCACATCTGCAGGGAGAAACACATGTCCGTCAAACACCCCATCATCGCCATCACCGGCTCGTCCGGGGCCGGCACCAGCACGGTGATGCAGAGTTTCCAGCACATTTTTCGCCGCGAGGGGCTGAATGCGCAGATCGTCGAGGGCGATTCCTTCCATCGCTACGACCGCCAGGCCATGCGCGCCGAAATGAAGGCGCAGGAAGAGGCCGGCAATCGCAACTTCAGCCACTTCGGCCCGGAAGCCAATCTGCTTGAGGAGTTGCAGGATTTGTTCATCGCCTACGGCAAGGATGGCTGCGGCAAGGTCCGCAAATACCTGCACGATGCCGGCGAGGCCGAGCCTTTCGGCCAGCAGCCGGGCACCTTCACGCCGTGGCAGGAGATCACCAACAGGTCGATCTCTGCGTTGGCGTCGTGCCGACCATCAACCTCGAGTGGATTCAGAAGCTGCACCGCGACCAGAAAATGCGCGGCTATTCTCAGGAGGCCGTCACCGACACCATCCTGCGCCGCATGCCGGATTACGTCAGCCACCTGTGCCCGCAGTTCGGCCGCACGCATGTCAATTTCCAGCGCGTGCCCATCGTCGACACCTCCAATCCCTTCATCGCCCGCGACATTCCGACGGCCGACGAGAGCATGGTGGTGATCCGCTTCGCCAACCCGAAGGGCATCGATTTCCAGTACCTCATCAACATCCTGCACGGCGCCATGATGACCCGCCCGAACACGCTGGTCGTGCCCGGCGGCAAGATGGGCCTGGCCATGCAGATGATTTTCACGCCGATGGTTTTGCGCTTGATGGACCACAAGCGGCGCGCCTGATAGCTGTTTACGTGTAAATCAAACCCCTCCCGGCCTCCCCTTGTCAGGGGAGGAGCACCCCGAAACCGGGCGCTGTGGCCCCCTCCCCTGACAAGGGGAGGGCTGGGGAGGGGTTTGGTGGCATAGCTCCCGCCGGTGCGGGAATGACAGATAGAAGAATTTGGAGACAACCATGGACCGCAACCAGACCGAAACCACCTTCCGCCGCGAGTTGGCCAACGCCGTCCGCTTTCTCGCCATTGACGCCGTCAATCAGGCCAAATCCGGCCACCCCGGCGCGCCGATGGGCATGGCCGACATCGCCGAAGTGCTGTGGCGCGACCACCTCAA
>PHCH01000126.1 GCA_002840785.1 Betaproteobacteria bacterium HGW-Betaproteobacteria-4
CACTCTCTTTAAAGATCGCGAAATTCATGGCTGACAAGATCAAGTTTGCGCTGGCGCTGGTAATTCTGGCAGCTGGCGTGGCTGGCTTCTACCTGCTCTTGGAGCAGGCAATGATTTTGCGCGTCCTAGCGGTCCTCGTTGGGTTGGCGCTGGCAATTGCTGTGGCGTGGAAAACCGAGCCTGGGCAGCGCTTCTTCGGGTTTGCCAACGAGGCGGTGGTTGAGGCCAAGAAAGTGGTTTGGCCTAGCCGTAAGGAAACCATGCAGACGACCGGGGCGGTTTTTGCGTTTGTTGTGGTGATGGCGATCTTCCTGTATCTCACTGACAAAAGCCTCGAATGGGTTCTCTATGACCTTGTGCTGGGCTGGAAAAAATCATGAGTAAACGCTGGTACGTTGTTCACGCTTACTCCGGCTTCGAAAAGAGTGTCATGCGCGCGATTGTTGAGCGTATCGAGCGTCTTGGTATGCAGGAGAAATTCGGCCGGATTCTGGTTCCGGTGGAAGAAGTCGTGGAAATGAAGAATGGTCAGAAGGCCATCTCCGAGCGCAAGTTCTTTCCAGGCTACGTGCTGTGTGAAATGGAAATGGACGACGATTCCTGGCACTTGGTGAAGAATACCCCCAAGGTGACTGGGTTTGTCGGCGGAACGGCAACAAAGCCGACTCCGATTTCCGAAAAGGAAGTTGAAAAAATCATGCAGCAAATGCAGGAGGGTGTTGAGAAGCCCCGTCCAAAAGTGCTGTTTGAGGTTGGTGAAGTCGTGCGCGTCAAGGAAGGTCCATTCACTGACTTCCATGGCGCGGTCGAAGACGTCAATTATGAAAAGAATCGCATCCGCGTTTCGGTGACCATCTTTGGTCGCGCTACGCCGGTCGAATTGGAGTTTGGTCAGGTCGAAAAGGCCTGATACCGGTTTTAGGGCAAGCCGAAAGCCCTTTGTTTCGGCAAGAGGAGCGCTGGTAGCGGATATATCCCGTGAAAGCGCGCTACCACTCATCAATAAGGAGCAATTATGGCCAAGAAGATTATTGGTTATATCAAGTTGCAAGTGCCGGCTGGCAAGGCGAATCCGTCGCCTCCGATCGGCCCGGCGCTGGGTCAGCGCGGTCTGAACATCATGGAGTTTTGCAAGGCCTTCAATGCACAGACGCAAGGCGTCGAGCCGGGTCTGCCGATTCCTGTCGTGATCACTGCCTTTGCGGACAAGTCCTTCACTTTCGTGATGAAGACGCCGCCGGCCACGATCTTGATCAAGAAGGCAGCAGGTATCAAGTCCGGTTCGGCCAAGCCGCATACCGACAAGGTCGGCAAGATTACTCTTGCTCAGGCTGAAGAAATCGCCAAGGCAAAGCAGCCTGATCTGACCGCCTCCAATCTCGAAGCGGCTGTTCGCACCATCGCTGGCTCCGCCCGCTCCATGGGTATTACGGTAGAGGGTCTGTAATCATGGCAAAGCTCACCAAAAAGCAAAAAGCTCAACAAGGCACAACCGCCAAGTTCGACGAATCGATCGACGTAGCTGTGAACCTCGGTGTTGACGCTCGTAAATCGGACCAGGTTGTTCGCGGCTCGGTCGTGTTGCCTGCCGGTACCGGCAAGTCCGTTCGCGTTGCCGTTTTCGCCCAAGGCGAAAAAGCCGAAGCCGCCAAGGCTGCGGGTGCCGAGGTTGTCGGTTTCGACGATCTGGCTGCTGAAGTCAAGGCCGGCAACCTCAATTTTGATGTTGTCATTGCGACACCGGATGCCATGAAGATCGTCGGCCAACTCGGTCAGATTCTCGGCCCGCGCGGTCTGATGCCGAACCCGAAGGTCGGTACCGTCACCATGGATGTCGTCACTGCCGTGAAGAACGCCAAGGCCGGTCAAGTTCAGTACCGTACAGACAAGGCTGGCATCATCCACGCCACCATCGGTCGTGCTTCCTTCTCGGTTGAGAGTCTCGAGTCCAACCTCAAGGCGCTGATCGATGCATTGAACAAGGCGAAGCCTGCTTCTTCCAAGGGGCAATATCTTCGCAAGGTTGCTGTTGCTGCCACGATGGGCCCCGGCGTTCGCGTCGATCAGGCCACGCTGGTTGGCTAAAAAGTACTTTGGGCTGTCGGTGGCTGCGCAAGCAATCACCGGCAGATCGTCAAAGACCGCAGGCGCCTCGTTACGAGGCTTAATCGCGAAAGCACCCTGCGCAGACGGTGTCCCAGAACAAGATTTTCTGCTGACCGGCAACGGGCGGCATAGCTTCTGGTTCAGGTCGCCGTAGGTGCGGCGGGAAATTCTTCCCGTCGTGTTATGACTTGAAAGGAGGAAAGACCTGTGGGTCTCAATCTGAACGACAAAAAAGCGGTTGTAGCTGAGGTATCGGCACAAGTAGCCAACGCCCAGACTATCGCGATTGCCGAATACCGTGGCATTGAGGTCGGTGACCTCACCGTGCTGCGCAAGAAGGCTCGCGAATCTGGCGTCTATCTGCGCGTGTTGAAGAATACCTTGGTGCGTCGCGCCGTCGCGGACACCCCGTTCGCAGGCTTGGCAGATCACATGGTCGGTCCGCTGATTTATAGCGTATCCGCCGATCCCGTGGCTGCTGCGAAGGTGCTTAGCGATTTCGCTAAAACCAACGACAAATTGGTACTCAAGGCTGGCTCCTACGCCGGCAATGTGCTCGACAAGGCTGGTGTGCAGGCGCTTGCTTCCGTCCCGAGCCGCGAAGAGCTGCTCTCCAAGCTGCTGTACGTCATGCAAGCTCCGGTCGCCGGCTTCGTCCGCGGTCTGGCTGCCCTGGCTACCCAGCGCGAAGAAGCTGCCGCTTGATCCCTACCGCATACGAACTGATTTAGGAGTTTATTGAAATGGCAATTAGCAAAGAAGACATCCTGGAAGCCGTAGGCTCCCTGACCGTTATGGAACTGAATGACCTAGTCAAGGCATTCGAAGAGAAGTTTGGCGTTTCCGCCGCCGCCGTTGCTGTCGCCGGCCCGGCCGGTGGTGCCGCCGCTGCCGTCGAAGAGCAGACCGAGTTTACCGTCATGCTGAACGCTGCCGGTGACAAGAAGGTCGAAGTCATTAAGGTTGTGCGTGCTGTTACCGGTCTGGGCCTCAAGGAAGCCAAGGATCTGGTTGATGGCGCTCCGAAGGCTGTCAAGGAAGGCGTTTCCAAGGCTGATGCCGAAGCCCTCAAGAAGCAACTGGAAGACGCTGGCGCCAAGGTCGAAGTCAAGTAATCGACGCTTCGCAAGCGGGCTGGTGGCTTTGCCGCCAGCCCTTTTGTGCTTTGTATGACAGGTTTCATAGACCCCAAAAACGAACTTGAATAACGCCAACCGGCAAACGCAAACGACGCTTTCCTCTTCCCTGATGGGGAGGAGAGTTCGTTTGCGTTTGCCTGTTTTCTCAGGTTCAACGTTTGATTCCATCCTCACGGAGTTACCATGACTTACTCCTTCACCGAGAAGAAGCAAGACGGTGTTCCTCCCGAGCGGCGGAAAAACGAGGGGTTACAAGCTGCGTTTACCTCGATCTTCCCGATTGTTTCCCATTCCGGCAATGCTCGCCTGGAGTTTGTCAGTTACATGCTTGGTGAGCCCGCATTCGATGTTACTGAGTGCCAGCAGCGTGGTCTGACCTTTGCATCTTCGCTTCGCGCGAAAGTGCGCTTGGTCATCATGGATCGTGAAGCTCCGGACACTGTGAAGGAGGTCAAGGAGCAGGAAGTCTATATGGGCGAAATGCCCTTGATGACGACCAATGGATCTTTTGTTATCAACGGCACAGAGCGCGTTATCGTTTCCCAGTTGCATCGCTCGCCGGGCGTCTTCTTTGAGCATGATCGGGGCAAGACGCATAGCTCCGGCAAGCTGCTCTTTTCGGCGCGCGTGATTCCTTATCGCGGCTCTTGGCTGGATTTCGAATTCGATCCGAAAGATACGCTCTTTTTCCGGGTTGACCGTCGGCGCAAGATGCCCGTCACGACGCTGCTCAAGGCTATCGGTATGTCGTCCGAGGAAATCCTCGCTCAGTTCTTTGAGTTCGATACCTTCCTGTTGTCCAAGGAAAAGGTCGAATTCACGCTCGTTCCCGAGCGGCTGCGCGGTGAAGTCGCCCGCTTTGATTTCGTTGCTCCCGATGGCAAAGTCATCGTAGCCAAGGACAAGCGCATTACGGCCAAGCATATTCGTGATATCGGTAGTGCTGCAATTACTCAGATTACCGTGCCAGATGAGTTCCTGGTCGGGCGCGTCGTTGCCAAGAACATCATCGATAAGGCGACCGGCGAAATTGTTGCCAACGCCAACGACGAAATCACTGAGACTTTGCTCGCCAAACTGCGCGAGTCGGAGATCTTTACGATTGAGACCTTGTACACCAACGAGCTTGATCGCGGATCGTTCATTTCGAACACCCTGCGTGCCGATGAGACCGCGACCCGCCAGGCTGCACGTGTTGCAATTTACCGCATGATGCGTCCGGGTGAGCCGCCGACGGAAGAAGCGGTAGAGATACTTTTCAACGGCCTTTTCTATTCCGACGAACGCTACGATCTGTCTGGTGTTGGCCGGATGAAATTCAATCGTCGCTTGGTCCGCCCGGATGTCATTGAATACAAGGTCATGCTTAAGGGGTTGGCTTCCAAGGCAGAGGCTGCCTTGAAGAATCTCGCTGAAGTCTCCGGCTTCGCCCTGCCGGCAATTCAAGACCTGGTAGGCCTGATGCCTTATGGTGCTCGCGCCATGGTTGAGAATGTGACGCTGGCCGAAGCAGAGGCGCTTGCAGCCAAGATCAAGCCCCTTGGTGCAAACATCGAAGTTCGCGAACAATTGACCCTGTCGCCGCGCGATATAGTTGAAGTCATCAAGATTCTCGTTGAATTGCGAAATGGCCGTGGTGAAATCGACGACATCGATCACCTTGGCAACCGTCGCGTCCGTTCTGTTGGCGAACTGGCTGAGAACCAGTTCCGAGCTGGTTTGGTTCGCGTCGAGCGCGCTGTCAAAGAGCGTTTGTCGCAAGCTGAATCAGACAACCTGATGCCGCATGACCTGATCAATGCCAAGCCGATCAGTGCGGCGATCAAGGAGTTCTTCGGCTCCAGCCAGTTGTCGCAGTTCATGGACCAGACCAATCCGCTTTCGGAAATTACCCACAAGCGGCGCGTTTCGGCCCTCGGCCCTGGTGGTTTGACTCGCGAGCGTGCCGGCTTTGAAGTCCGCGACGTGCATCCGACCCACTATGGACGCGTGTGCCCGATCGAAACTCCGGAAGGCCCGAATATCGGCCTGATCAATTCGTTGGCCTTGTTTGCTCGAGTCAATAGCTACGGATTCATCGAGACGGCTTACCGCAAGGTGGTGGATGGCAAGGTAACCGACCAGATCGAATATCTGTCGGCTATTGAAGAAGGCAACTACGTCGTTGCTCAGGCTAACGCCTCGCTGGTTGATGGCCGTCTATCCGACGATCTGGTTACCTGTCGTGAAAAGGGTGAAACCATTCTGGCGGAACCGTCACGCGTCCAGTACATGGACGTTGCGCCGGGGCAAATCGTTTCGGTTGCTGCTTCGTTGATTCCGTTCCTTGAGCACGATGACGCGAACCGCGCGCTGATGGGGGCCAACATGCAACGTCAGGCAGTACCTTGCCTGCGTCCGGAAAAGCCGTTGGTTGGTACTGGCATCGAGCGTACCGTTGCAGTCGACTCGGGTACAGCTGTTGTTGCTTTGCGTGGTGGCAAGGTTGACTATGTGGATGCAGCCCGCGTGGTGGTTCGTGTCAATGACAACGAAGCCATCGCTGGTGAAGTTGGTGTCGATATCTACAATCTGGTCAAGTACACCCGTTCTAACCAGAACACGAATATCAACCAACGTCCGCTGGTGCGCGTGGGTGACCATATCGCCAAGGGCGATGTGGTGGCTGACGGCGCTTCGACCGACAAGGGCGAATTGGCGTTGGGTCAGAATATGCTGATCGCGTTCATGCCGTGGAATGGTTACAACTTCGAAGACTCGATTCTGATCTCCGAGCGCGTCGTTGCCGAAGATCGTTACACCTCGATCCATATCGAGGAACTGACAGTCGTTGCGCGCGATACCAAGCTTGGTCCTGAAGAAATTACGCGTGACATCGCTTCGCTGGGAGAGTCGCAGCTGTCTCGTCTGGATGACTCCGGCATCGTTTATATTGGTGCTGAAGTTGAAGCTGCAGACGTACTCGTTGGCAAGGTCACGCCCAAGGGTGAAACCCAACTAACACCGGAAGAAAAGCTTTTGCGCGCCATCTTTGGCGAAAAGGCATCGGATGTTAAGGACACCTCGTTGCGCGTGCCGTCGGGCATCGCCGGTACCGTTATCGACGTCCAGGTGTTTACCCGCGAGGGAATTGAGCGTGACAAACGTGCCCAGTCGATCATTGACGAGCATCTACGTCATTACAAGCTCGATCTGGCTGACCAGATGCGTATTGTTGAACGTGATGCCTTTGCCCGTGTCGAACGTCTGATCCTCGGCAAGAAGGCCAATGGTGGCCCGAAGAAGCTGGCCAAGGGGGCTGTCGTCGAGAAGTCATACCTTGATGGAATGGATCCGCATCACTGGTTTGATATTCGTCTCGCCGACGATGATGTCGCTCAGCAACTGGAGCAGGTCAAGGATGGCTTGGAGCAGGCGCGTAAGGATTTCGATATCGCCTTCGAGGGCAAACGCAAGAAGCTGACCCAGGGCGACGAACTGCCCCCTGGTGTTCAGAAGATGGTCAAAGTTTATGTTGCCGTCAAGCGTCGTCTGCAGCCTGGTGACAAGATGGCCGGTCGTCACGGTAACAAGGGTGTGGTGTCGCGCATCCTGCCGGTCGAGGACATGCCGCACATGGAAGATGGCAGCCCGGTCGATATCGTGCTGAATCCGCTTGGCGTGCCGTCGCGGATGAACGTCGGTCAGATTCTCGAAGTCCACCTCGGCCTTGCTGCGAAGGGTCTTGGCCACAAGATTGGTGCCATGTTGCGTGCCCAGTCGAGTGCCAAGGAGGTCCGTGGTTTCCTCGACGAAATTTACAACTCCAGCGGTAAATCCGAGAACCTGGAGGAGCTGAATGATGCCGAAGTTATCGAAATGGCCGGAAATCTGACCAGCGGCGTACCGTTTGCGACACCTGTGTTCGACGGCGCCAAGGAAGAGGAGATCAAGGCCATGCTGGCGATGGCAGGAATGCCGTCCTCCGGTCAGATGACTTTGTTCGATGGTCGTACAGGCGAGGCATTTGAGCGTCAGGTGACGGTTGGCTACATGCATTATCTGAAGCTGCATCACTTGGTCGACGACAAGATGCACGCTCGTTCGACCGGTCCATACTCGCTGGTTACCCAGCAACCGCTGGGCGGCAAGGCGCAATTCGGTGGCCAGCGCTTCGGTGAAATGGAAGTATGGGCGCTCGAGGCCTATGGTGCATCGTATGTGCTGCAGGAAATGCTGACCGTGAAGTCCGATGACGTGAATGGTCGTACCAAGGTGTACGAAAACATCGTCAAGGGCGAGCACAGGATCGATGCCGGCATGCCGGAATCCTTCAATGTGCTGGTCAAGGAAATCCGTTCGCTGGCGATCGATATCGATCTGGAACGTTACTGATTTAGGGCTGGGAGTTAAACGATGAAAGCATTGCTCGATCTATTCAAGCAGGTAACGGCGGAAGAGGAACGCACCTTCAAGCCGGAACGCGATGGTTTGTTCTGCGCCAAGATCTTCGGGCCGATCAAGGACTACGAGTGCCTGTGCGGCAAGTACAAGCGCCTCAAGCATCGCGGTGTGATCTGCGAGAAGTGCGGCGTTGAAGTGACGCTGGCCAAGGTTCGTCGTGACCGCATGGGGCACATCGAACTGGCCTCGCCGACCGCTCACATCTGGTTCCTGAAGTCGCTGCCGTCCCGTCTTGGCATGGTGCTCGACATGACGCTGCGCGATATCGAACGTGTCCTGTACTTTGAGGCATATGTCGTTACCGATCCTGGTATGGTCAGCAACCTTCAGCGCGCCCAGTTGCTCACTGAAGAGCAGTATCTGGAAATGATGGAAGAGCATGGCGACGAATTCGTGGCCTACATGGGTGCGGAAGGCATCCGTGAGCTGCTGCGCAATCTCGACCTCAACAGCGAAGTCGAATCCCTGCGTGCCGAGCTCGAAGTCACCGGCTCTGAAGCCAAGAACAAGAAGCTGGCCAAGCGCCTCAAGATTCTCGAGGGTTTCCAGAAGTCCGGTATCAAGCCGGACTGGATGATCCTCGAAGTGCTGCCTGTGCTGCCGCCGGACCTGCGTCCGCTGGTACCGCTCGATGGCGGCCGCTTCGCAACCTCCGACCTGAACGACCTCTATCGTCGCGTCATCAACCGTAACAACCGTCTGAAGCGTCTGCTTGAGCTCAAGGCGCCGGAAATCATCGTGCGCAACGAAAAGCGCATGCTGCAGGAGTCGGTTGACTCCCTGCTCGACAACGGTCGTCGCGGCAAGGCAATGACCGGCGCCAACAAGCGTCCGCTCAAGTCGCTGGCCGACATGATCAAGGGCAAGGGTGGTCGTTTCCGTCAGAACCTGCTCGGCAAGCGCGTCGACTACTCCGGCCGTTCGGTCATCGTGGTTGGTCCGCAGCTCAAGCTTCACCAGTGCGGCCTACCCAAGCTGATGGCGCTGGAACTGTTCAAGCCCTTCATCTTCCACAAGTTGGAAGTGCTCGGCTATGCGACCACCATCAAGCAAGCCAAGAAGATGGTGGAAGGTCAGGAACCGGTGGTCTGGGACATCCTCGAAGACGTCATCCGCGAACATCCGGTCATGCTGAACCGCGCGCCGACCCTGCACCGCCTCGGTATTCAGGCGTTCGAGCCGACCCTCATCGAAGGCAAGGCCATCCAACTTCACCCGCTCGTCTGCGCGGCGTTCAACGCCGACTTCGACGGTGACCAGATGGCTGTCCACGTTCCGCTGTCGCTCGAAGCTCAGATGGAAGCCCGCACCCTGATGCTGGCTTCCAACAATGTGCTGTCGCCAGCTAACGGCCAGCCGATCATCGTGCCGTCGCAGGACATCGTGCTCGGTCTGTACTACGCTACCCGCGAGAAGATCAACGGCAGGGGCGAAGGCATGTACTTTGCCGATACCAACGAAATTGAACGCGCCATGGCTGCTGGCCAGCTCGATGTTCACTCGCGCATCTCTGTCCGTCTCAAGCAATACGAGACTTCTACGGTCGACGGGGAATTTATCGAAAAAATGGAACGCGTCGAAACGACGGCGGGCCGCGCGCTGCTTTCCAAGATCCTGCCGAAGGGCCTGCCGTTCAAGTCGATCGACCGTGCTCTGAAGAAGAAGGAAATCTCCAAGCTGATCGACGAGTCTTTCCGTCGCTGCGGCCTCAAGGAAACGGTGGTTTTCGCCGACAAGCTGATGCAGAACGGTTATGCCTTGGCTACCCGTGCCGGTATCTCCTTCTGTTCCGACGACATGCGCGTTCCGGCCAAGAAGTACGAAATCATTGCCGAGGCCGAGGCAGAAGTGAAGGAAATCGAGACCCAGTACACCAACGGTCTGGTGACCAACGGCGAGCGCTACAACAAGGTCGTCGATATCTGGGGGCGCACTGGTGACCAGGTCGCCAAGGTCATGATGGACGAACTCGGCCACGAAGAGACCGTTGATCGCCACGGCAAGAAGGTCAAGCAGGATTCCTTCAATTCCATCTACATGATGGCCGACTCCGGCGCCCGCGGCTCTGCCGCCCAGATTCGTCAGTTGGCCGGTATGCGCGGCCTGATGGCCAAGCCGGACGGTTCGATTATCGAAACACCGATCACGACCAACTTCCGCGAAGGTCTGAACGTTCTCCAGTACTTCATCTCGACTCACGGTGCCCGTAAGGGTCTGGCCGACACCGCACTGAAGACCGCTAACTCCGGTTACCTGACGCGTCGTCTGGTTGACGTGACTCAAGACTTGGTCATCACCGAAGACGACTGCGGCACCCGCAACGGTTTCGTCGTCAAGGCACTGGTCGAGGGCGGTGAGGTCATCGAAGCACTGCGCGAGCGTATTCTCGGTCGCGTCGTCGTTGATGACCTAGTCGATCCCGAAACCCAGGAATCGGTCATCTTTGCCGGTACGATGCTGGACGAAGACCTTGTCGATTTGATCGACAAGCTGGGCATCGACGAAGTCAAGGTTCGCACCCCGCTGACCTGTGACACGCGTTACGGCCTGTGTGCCCAATGTTATGGCCGCGATCTCGGTCGTGGCACGATGGTCAATGCCGGTGAAGCAGTTGGCGTTATCGCAGCCCAGTCCATCGGCGAGCCTGGCACCCAGCTCACCATGCGTACCTTCCACGTCGGTGGCGCGGCTTCCCGTGCTGCCGTCGCTGACAAGGTCGAGGGCAAGTCGGCTGGTACCGTGCGCTACAGCCCCAATATGCGCTACGTGACTAGCGCCAAGGGCGAAAAGGTCGTTATTTCCCGTTCCGGCGAAGTGCTGATCGTCGATGATCATGGCCGCGAGCGCGAGCGTCACAAGGTGCCCTACGGTGCCATGCTGTCAGTCGATGAAGGTAGGACCGTCAAGGCAGGAACCAAGCTTGCAACCTGGGATCCGCATACCCGTCCGATCATCACCGAATACGCAGGTACCGCTCGTTTTGAAAATGTCGAGGAGGGTGTCACCGTTGCCAAGCAGGTCGACGATGTCACGGGCCTTTCCACCCTGGTGGTTATCGACAACAAGCGTGGTGGCAAGGCTGCTGTCAAGGGGTTGCGTCCGGTAGTCAAGCTGCTTGACGAGAATGGTCAGGAAGTGCGAGTGGCTGGTAGCGATCACACCGTTTCCATTGCCTTCCAGGTTGGCTCGATTATCTCGGTACTCGACGGACAACAGGTTGGTGTCGGTGATGTGCTGGCGCGTATGCCGCAAGAGTCGGCCAAGACTCGCGACATTACCGGTGGTTTGCCCCGCGTTGCCGAACTATTCGAAGCTCGCACCCCGAAGGATGCCTCCGTGCTGGCCGAGTACACCGGCACAATCGGTTTCGGCAAGGACACGAAGGGCAAGCAGCGTCTGATTATCACGGACCTGGACGGTGCTACCCACGAATACCTGATTCCCAAGGACAAGCATGTACTGGTTCACGATGGCCAGGTTGTTAACAAGGGTGAAAAGATCGTCGAGGGCGAACCGGATCCGCACGATATCCTGCGCCTGCAGGGGGTTGAAGCTTTGGCCCGCTATATCACCGACGAGGTTCAGGACGTCTATCGTCTGCAGGGCGTCAAGATCAATGACAAGCACATCGAAGTAATTGTGAGGCAGATGTTGCGCCGCGTCGCAATTACCGAACCGGGCGACACCAAGTTCATCAAGTCCGAACAGGTTGAGCGTGCCGAGTTGCTTGCTGAGAATGACCGCGTGAATGCCGAAGGCAAGATCCCGGCAGTCTTTGAGCACATGCTGCTTGGTATTACCAAGGCTTCGTTGTCGACAGACTCTTTCATCTCCGCCGCCTCCTTCCAGGAAACAACACGAGTTCTTACCGAAGCTGCAATTATGGGTAAGCGGGACGAGTTGCGTGGCCTCAAGGAAAACGTCATCGTCGGTCGTCTCATACCGGCGGGTACCGGATTGGCTTATCACCGCAGCCGCAAGGCTCAGGTGGCCAGTGAAGAGCTTGCCTCAGCGCTTCCGATCGAAGAATCTGTTGTGGAAAACGCAACTCAGGTCAGCGATCAAGATCTGTAAGTCTGTTTTCAACCCCCTTGTCTCGTTGACATGGGGGTTGATCGGCCATAGAATTTATGGTCTTTGTCGGCGGAGGCTAATCATTGTCTCTGCTTTGGATAACAAAATAGCCGTCGTGTACCAGTATTGCTGTGCCCGGCCGTTGAAGGAAGTTTGATATGCCGACCATTAACCAGCTCGTGCGCAAGCCGCGCGTAGCCGAAAAGGCCAAGAGCAAGGTTCCTGCTCTGGAAAAGTGCCCGCAGAAGCGTGGCGTCTGTACCCGTGTTTATACCACCACCCCGAAAAAGCCGAACTCTGCTCTCCGTAAGGTTTGCAAGGTCCGTTTGACGAATGGCTTCGAGGTCATTTCCTACATCGGCGGTGAAGGTCACAACCTGCAGGAGCACTCTGTGGTCCTGATTCGTGGTGGTCGTGTCAAGGACTTGCCGGGTGTGCGTTATCACACCGTGCGTGGTTCCCTTGATACCCAGGGCGTCAAAGATCGTAAGCAGTCCCGTTCCAAATACGGGGCGAAGCGTCCGAAGGCCGCTTAATCTAGTTAGTGGCTTAAGTAAGTGGCCGTCCTTTTGGGCGGTCGGGAGAGGCCGGGAGGGTAAAGCCCTAGCCCGGCTTTTCAACTGAATCGTGTTTAATAGAG
>PHCH01000127.1 GCA_002840785.1 Betaproteobacteria bacterium HGW-Betaproteobacteria-4
GATGCCGGGGGCAGTCGGCTGGCGTTGTCTGAGCCGCAGGCGAGTTTAGCCAGCCGCCCGGCATTCCGAGTAGCGCAAGGAACCCGCAGGGCGCCGACCCTGGGGTCGCCTTTTCTTTGGCTACTTTCTTTTGGCGAAGCAAAAGAAAGTACGCCCGCCAGCAAGGCGGAACCCCAAGCCAATTAAGAAAACCCCAAGCCAATTAACCAGAAACCCGAATCAGAACTGCTTCACCTCAATATTCAACGTCTGAATCCGATAGGCAATCTGCCGCGGCGTCATCCCCAGAATCCGCGCCGCCTTGGCCTGCACCCAGCCGGCCTGCTCCAGCGCGGCGATGACGCGTTCCTTTTCGGTCAGCGTCGGGTCGTCGATGTCGATCTCCGGAATGGGCGCGGAACTCGGGTTGACCGTCGGCGCCACCGTGCGCAGCGGACGCGGACTGGTGCGTTCGCGGACGCTCGGGAAACGGATCAGATCGACGTCGATGTTGCCATCCTCGGAGAGCACCGCAGCGCGTTCGAGGCAGTTCTCCAGCTCGCGCACGTTGCCCGGCCACTCGTGGCTGGCCAGCCGGCGGTTGGCCATGTCAGTCAGTTTGAGCTTGCGCTTCTGGTCGTTGCCGATCTTGGTCAGCAGGTGACGGGCGATTTCCGGGATGTCTTCGATGCGCTCACGCAGCGGCGGCAGGAAGAGCGGCATGACGTTGAGGCGATAGAACAAGTCTTCGCGGAAGTCGCCCATTTCGACGGCGGTTTCGAGGTCGCGGTGCGTCGCCGCGATGATGCGGACATCGACCTTGATGGTCTTGCTGCCGCCGACGCGTTCGAATTCGCCTTCCTGCAGGATGCGCAGCATCTTGGCCTGGAAGGCGGCCGAGACTTCGCCGATTTCGTCGAGGAACAGCGTGCCGCCGTGGGCCTGTTCGAAACGCCCCTTGCGCGCCTCGACAGCACCGGTGAAGGCGCCGCGTTCGTGGCCGAAGAGTTCAGATTCGAGCAGGTTTTCCGGCAGCGCCGCACAGTTGAGCTTGACCAGCGCGTTGCGGGCGCGTGGCGAGTTGTAGTGGATGGCGTTGGCGATCAGTTCCTTGCCGGTGCCGGTTTCGCCGCGGATCAGCACGGTCGTGTTCCACTTGGCGACCATGCGCGCCTGGTCGAAAACCCGGCGCATGACGGCCGAGCGGCCGACCATGCTGTCGAAGCCGAACTGGTGGCGAACGGTACGGCGGAGCAGGTCGCGCTCTTCGAGCAGCGAGGATTTTTCCTGGGCGACGGCCATCGACAGGCTGAGGCTCTGGCCGATCAGGTTGGAGACCATCTCGACGAATTGGGCACGCTCCTCGAGCAGGCCGTCTTCCGGCGCTTCGGGCTGAACAGCCAACACGCCCTTGAGGTCGCCGCCGACCTTGATCGGCACGGCGATGAAGGGCAGTTCCGGCGAATAGATTTGCGTGCGATTGAGGAAGCGCGGTTCGTCGGCAACACGGACGAGCTTGATGGTGCGCGGCTTTTCGAGGATCAGGCCGATGATGCCTTCGCCCGGACCGTACTGGTTGTCGTCGAGGATCGGGCCTTCCGGCGTGTAAATGGTGCGGATGTTGAGCTTGCCGGTTTCCGGGTCGAGCACGCTGATCAGGCCGCGCGTCAGGCCGGCCTCGTCGTGCAGGACGCGCAGGACATCGCGCAGCGTTTCGTTGAAATCGAGCGAGCGGCTGAGTACCCGGCTGACGGCGTAGAGCGCTGCCAGCAACTGGATGTTGAGCTCGTGCGTTCGGCAGAAACCGCCGGGTGGCGGGCATTCGTCTGAGAGGGAGTGAATGATGTGTTCGTGCATGCTGTTCTCGTTGTTGTTCTTCTTAGATGGGGTCGCCGTCGACGCGGAATTCGACGATCGCCGCCAAACCGCCGCTCGGGCTGTCATCGAGATCGATGATGCCGCCATGGTCGGCAACCACCTGCTGGGCGCGCGACAGGCCGGTGCCGATGTGCTTGCCGCTACCGCCCTTGGCCGTGAAGAACGGCTCGAAAGCCTTGTGCCGCCATTCGTGCGGAATGCCGGGGCCGCTGTCGATGACGGAAACGACGATGCATTCGTTGCTCAGCGCGCTGATCAGCGACAGCTCGCGCCGCTTCCAGCCCTTGATGTTCATGGCCTCGATGGCGTTGTCGACCAGCGCCTTGAACAGCATGCGCAGTTGCAGCGGGCGACCGAGCATGGCCGGCAGAGTCGAGGCCGGTTGCCAGTCGACGGTGATGCCGGCCGCGAGCAGGCGCGGCGTGCTGACTTCAAGCACGTCACGCAGGATTTCATTCATGTTCACGCTGACGACGATTTCATGCGGGCTCTGCGGGATGACCTGGCGCAGCGTTTCGAGATGCTCGCGGCTGCCGCTCAGGGCTTGTTGCAGCATCGCGGCGCTGGCCGGATCGCGGCGCTGGAGCACCGAAATGGCCGAGGTCATGACGTTCATCGGCTCTTCGAGGCGGAAGATCGCTGCCGACAAGCCTTCGCGGATCGCCGCCGTGCGTTCTTCCTCGGCCAGCACGGCCTGCAGGGCCGAAGCGCGGGCGCGCTCCTGCTCGTCGCGCAGGCTGGTGATGTCGGACATGACGACGAGCAGGCCGGGTTGCCCGTCGGCGCAGAAATAGCTGTCGGCGCAATCGCTGTGCATGTCGATGATCGACGAGGTCACCGACAACCAGCGCGGCCGGCCGGCGGCGCGGTCGACACGGGCTTCGCGCTGGGTGACCAGGCATTCCTCGGGGCGCTCGGCCAGGTTGTCGCGCCAGCTCGGCAGCACGCTGTCGAGTATGGTGTGGGCCGGCTCCTTGAGGCGCAGGTCGCTGACCATTTTCTTGTATTCCTGGTTGTCGAGAATGACGCGGCCGCTCGGGTCGAGCAGGGCAAAGGCCATCGGCGCGGCATCGACGACCGATTCGATGAGGTGCTTCTGGTTGCGGACCAGGCGCTCGAGGCGGTGCATCTCGGTGATGTCGCGGTGCATGCCGACAAAATGCGTGGTCGTCCCGCCGGCATCGACAACCGGGGAAATGCTCAGTTCGGCCAGGTAGAGCCCGCCGTCCTTGCGCTTGTTGAGCAGCCGGCCGGCCCACGGCTTCTGCGCCGAGAGGTCGGCCCACATCGCCTTGTAGAGCTCGGGCGGGGTGGTGTGATTGGACAGCGTCGACTCGTTCTTGCCGACAATCTCGTCCTTGCTGTAGCCGGTGACGCGGGTAAAGGCTTCGTTGGCGAACAGGATGTTGGCCCGGGCGTCGGTGATCGAAATCGCCAGGTCGGCCTGGTCGACCGCCTGGCGATAGGCTTCCGGTGGCAGTGCGGTTTCCGGCGCCGGGGTGGCGCTGGCTTGGGCGTGCGGTGTGGCCGACATCGAAAAGCTCCTCATGAATCGTTTTGGTTTGATTAGCAGAAACCATGCCGCGCGTGGATTCGAGGCCCGATGAGGGCTTGCTGTCAGGCTTTCGGGGGAAATGCGACGAAATCCCTGTCGCTTTTGCGACATTCTTGTCTGGTGAAAATGCACCGATTTTGGGCGTCGACCGTAGAGGCCGCATCAGCGTGGGGTTTTCTGCCCTGTGCGGGGATTGGCATGCCTTATGCAGAGAGGTGGGTGGAAAAACTGGAATACACCATGAGCGAAATCCTCCTACTGCTGCTTTCCACCGCGCTGGTCAATAACGTGGTGCTGATCAAGTTCCTCGGCTTGTGCCCGGTGATGGGTGTTTCGAAGAGCGTGGACAGCGCCCTCGGCATGGGCCTGGCGACGACCTTCGTCCTGGTCCTCGCCAGCGCCGCTTCGTGGATGCTCGACAACTGGCTGCTCCAGCCGCTCGGCCTGGGCTACCTGCGCATTCTCTCCTTCATCCTGGTCATTGCCTCGGTCGTCCAATTCACCGAGATGTTCGTCAAGAAGACCAGCCCGGGGCTCTACCAGTCGCTCGGCATCTATCTGCCGCTGATCACCACCAACTGCGCCGTGCTTGGCGTTGCACTGCTCAACGTGCAGCAGGAATTCAGCCTGTTCAAGAGCCTGCTCTACGGTTTCGGCTCGGCCCTCGGTTTCACCATCGTGTTGCTCATCTTCGCCGGGCTGCGCGAGCGCATTGCCCTGGCCCGCGTGCCTGGCGCTTTCGCCGGCGCGCCCATTTCGTTCATCACCATCAGCCTGCTGGCCCTCGCTTTCATGGGCTTTTCCGGCTTGAACGTGTAAGAAGGGGAAAAACAATGATCGCCGCCATCCTCAGCCTGACCCTGCTCGGTGCCGCGCTCGGCATTCTCCTTGGTGTCGCCAACCGCTTTCTCAAGGTCGAAGGCAACCCCGTCGTCGAAGAGCTGGTTGCCATGATGCCCGGCTCCAACTGTGGCCAGTGCGGCTTCCCGGGTTGCACCGGGGCGGCCGAGGCGATTGTCGATGGCTCCGCCCCGGCCACCTGCTGCCCGCCGGGCGGCAAGGCGCTGGCCACGGCGATTGCCGCCAAGCTCGGCCTGACGGTCGATCTCTCCGGCATGTCCGACGACGGTCCGAAGATCGCGGTGGTCGCCGAGGAGCTGTGCATCGGTTGCTGCCGCTGCTCGAAAGTGTGTCCGACCGACGCCATCATCGGCGCCGCCAAGCAGGTGCATAACGTCTTCCGCGAAGCCTGCACCGGCTGTTCGAGCTGCATCGAAAAATGCCCGACCGAGGCCCTGGTCATGAAACCGGTGCCGGTCACCCTGCAACACTGGGTCATGCCCAAACCT
>PHCH01000128.1 GCA_002840785.1 Betaproteobacteria bacterium HGW-Betaproteobacteria-4
GGCTGCAAGGTGACGGGGCGGGGCAAGTAAGCCGGAACCGCGGCCGGAATACCGGCCGGAAATGACAAAGGCCATGCGGATGCATGGCCTTTGGCGTTTACCTGGCTGTTCGGGATGGCTCAGTGCGTGGCGTCGACCGGGGCAATGAAGACGTATCCCTGCGAGCGCAGCGTCTTGATGAAGCTGCTGCCATCGCTCTGCTTGCCGAGTATTCGGCGAATCTGGCTGACGTGGACGTCGATGATCCGATCGTAGGGCACGTATTCGCGTTTCAGCACGCGCGACAGCTGTTCGCGCGACAGTGGCTCGAAGGGGTGCTCGAGGAAGGCGACGAGCAGTGCAAAGCCAGAGACGCCCAACGGGCTTGCCGTGCCGTCGATCCGGGTAAGTTCGCGCGAGGCGGTGTCGAGCGTCCAGTTGCCGAAATGCAGGCGGCGCATTTCGCTGCGCCCGGTTGTTGCGCGCTGGGTGCGGCGCAGCAGGCCACGGGTGCGGGCGAGGAGTTCGCGCATGTTGCAGGGTTTGGGCAGAAAATCGTCGGCGCCGATCTCGATGCCGATGATGCGTTCGATTTCATCCGAACGGGTCGAGTGGATGAGAACGGGAATCTCCGAGTTCTGGCGCAACTGGCGGAGCAGTTCGAGTCCGTCGGCATCCGGCAGGCTCAGGTCAAGAATGATGACGTCGGGCTTTTCTTCGAGTCGTCGCCACATGGCGGCACCGGTTTCGGCATAAATGCAGTCGATGCCGGCGGTGGCCAGTGTCGTGCTGAGTACGTGGCGAGTTCCCGGATCATCTTCGACAATGAGCGCAGTCTGACGCATGTTATTCATTTCGATTACACGATAAAGAAAGCATTGTAATCCAATGTAAAACAAAGCATTTGTTTTACCATTCTTTAACATTGGGTCGGCTTCCCGGGTGACAATTCGAGCCTGTTCGTGAATCCTCCCGCCCCTTTTTCTGCCAAGACGCTCTCGATGTCGGTTCCTCGTACCCTGGATGGTTTTGACGTGACGGCAGCGGTTGCCCGCATGCTCGATCAGCCCGCGCTCTGGTGGCAAGCCCTTGGCCTGTTCGTGGCGCATTTTGCCGACTGGGAGCAAGCGTGGCAGGCGGCTATCGGCGACGATGGGCTGGAGCAGAAGCGCGTTCACGCGCTGCGCAGCGCGGCGGCAAACGTTGGCGCGCAGGCGCTTTCCGAGGCGGCAGCCAGTCTCGAGGCACAGTTGTTGAAGAAGCGGGCCGGCCTGGCGGCGTCGGTTCCCGACAGTTTGCGAGCGTCTTTGCAGGCGTCTTTTCGGCAGACCTGGCGGTCGGCTGCCGAGGCCTGGCAAGCCGCTTCGCCGGAGTCGGGAGCGGGGTCGCGATGAACCTCGGGCCGACCGTTTCGCTGCGCGCCCGGCTGGCCAGCATCAATTCCCGTGTGTTGTGGCTGGCTATCGCGCTCGTCTGCGTTTTCATCTTGCTCACCGCCGGCTGGTTGTTTCTGAGCGTCGGGCCGGGCGGTACTTATCCGGAGTTGCTGGCCTGCTTCGGGTTGATCGTGCTGGAAATGACGGCCGTCCTGGCCATCGCCCTGCGCTTGCAGGCCCGCCATGTCGAACGGCTGGTCGAGCCGCTGCGCGAGCTGACCGGGCGCATGGCCGAGGTGTCGGTCGGTCGGCTGGACATTCGTGCCGCCGATAGCGGGGTGACGGAAATTGCCCAATTGGCCAACGGTTTCAACCAGATGGTCGAGCAGATACGCGAGCGCGATCACTGGTTGTCGACGCACCTCGGCAATCTCGAGCAGATCGTCGCCCAGCGCACGCGCGAGCTGCGTCTGGCCAAGGAGGCGGCCGAGGCGGGCAGCCTGGCCAAGAGCGAATTTCTGGCGACGATGAGCCATGAAATCCGGACACCGATGAACGGCGTCCTGGGCATGACCGAGTTGCTGCTCAATACCGAGCTGGCCCCGACCCAGCGCCAGTTCGTCGAGGCTGTCGAGCGTTCGGGCAAGCACCTGCTCGGCATCATCAACGACATTCTCGATTTTTCGAAAATCGAGTCGGGCAAGCTGGAGCTGGATGTGGTCGATTTCGATCTGCGCCAGTTGCTCGAGGAGTCGCTCGAGTTGTTTGCCCAGCCGGCCGGCAAGAAAGGTCTGGAGTTGCTGGCCGATCTGCCGCCCGATGAAAGCCTGGTGGTGCGCGGCGATGCCCTGCGCTTGCGGCAGATTGTCGTGAATTTGCTGGGTAACGCCGTCAAATTCACGGCCAGCGGAGAGGTTTTCCTGCGTTTGCGCATCACCGAGCATTCCGAAATTGGCCTGAATTTCCAGTTGACCGTGAGAGATACCGGTATTGGCATTCCGCTCGAGGCGCAGCAGCGCATTTTCGAGCATTTTGCCCAGGCACCGGCCTCGGGCTGGCGATCTGCCAGCGCCTGGTGGACATGATGGCCGGGCGGATCAGCGTCGACAGCCAGCCCGGCGAGGGGGCCTGTTTTACCGTCGAGCTGGCCCTGCCGCTCGGCAAGTTGCCCGATCCTCTTCCGGCGCCCGTGGCGACCAACGTGGCTGGCCGCCGTCTGCTCGTCGTCGACGACACGCCGGCCCATTGCGACATCCTCATGGCCCAGCTCGCCGGGCGCGGTTTGGCCGTCGATCTGGCCGATTCCGGCGTTCGGGCGCTGTCCATGGCCAACGCCGCCGTGGCCGATGGCAAGCCTTACGCGCTGCTGGTTGCCGACATGGAAATGGCCGAGCTTTCGGGCCTCGACCTGATACGTGCCCTGCGTGCCGATGGCCGCCTGGCGGCAACGCGGGTGATCGCCTTTTCGGCGGCGCCCGACATGAGCCAGCAACTCGCCGGGGCCGGCCTGGCGGTCGCCGCCTGTCTGTCCAAACCCTTGCGCCAGGCCGATTTGCTGGCCGCCATCGAGGCCGCCTTGAGCCGGCGTGCGCCCGACGAAAGCGCGAAGGCGCAGGCGGCTGGCCGAAAGCTGCGGGGCCGCGTCCTGCTCGCCGAAGACAATGAGAGCAATCTGATTGTCGCCTGCGCCCAGCTCGAACGCATCGGGCTCGACGTCGTGACGGCCGGCGACGGCCAGCAGGCGCTCGATGTGCTGGCCAGCGAAACGGTCGACGTGGTGCTCATGGATTGCCAGATGCCGGTCCTCGACGGTTTTGCCGCGACCTCGGCGCTGCGCCAGGGCGAGGCGGGCAGTGGCCGGCATCTGCCGGTCATCGCACTGACGGCCAATGCCATGAAGGGCGACCGTGAGCGCTGCGCGGAGGCCGGGATGGACGACTACCTGGCCAAGCCCTATAGCGGCGAGGCCTTGTTCGCCGTCCTGGCGCGCTGGTTGCCGGCCGAGCGGCGCAAGGCGGTGGCCGCCTCGGGCCGGCGCGAGGTAGCGGCGGCGCTCGATCCGGCCGCCCTCGACAAAATCCGCGCCTTGGCGCCGGACGGAGCTGACGCCCTGGTCAGGCAGGTGCTGGCCGCCTACCTGAATGCCGCTGGACGCGAGTGGGAGCGTTTCGATCGCGGGCTGGCCGACGGCGATGCCGGTCTGCTGGCGAACGCCGCCCATGCCCTCAAGTCGAGCAGTTTCAATGTTGGCGCCAACGGCCTGGCCGAACGTTGCCGGGAAATCGAGCAGCTCGGCCGGGACGGGCAGATGCGGCCATTGCTGGCTCGGGTCGATGCCTTGCGGGCCGAGTGGGGGCGCGTCGAGGCGGGGCTGACGGCCCTTCTCGGCGAGTTGCCAGCATGATCAAGGCGCCCTGGCGCGTGCTTGCCGCCGACGACGATCCGACCGCCGGTCTGCTCATGCGGGCGGCGCTGGGCGGCGGCGATTTCGTGCTGACCCTGGTCGATAACGGCAGCGACGCCTTGGCCGAGTTTCGCCGCTCGCCCTTCGACATTGCCCTGCTCGACGTCGAAATGCCCGGCCTCGACGGTTTTGAAGTCGGCGCCGCCATTCGCCAGACGCACGGCGCCGGGTTTCCGGTTGTCCTGGTAACCGGGCGTAGCGACCCCGAGTTCCTGGCGCGCGCCGGCCAGCTTTCCGCCAGCCACCTGGCCAAGCCGGTCAACTGGGCGACCTTGGCCGAGCAGCTGCGCACCGTGCTGGAAGCCTAGCGCCGGCGTCGCCGTTGCCTGCGGCGCAGGGCCTTGTGGCAGAATCTCCCTGACCGTTTCGTATTTCAATTTTTGCCATTTTTTCCGGTTGACCGTAGCAATGGTCCGGCGCGCCGCTTTACCCGTTCTATCAAGCCCCGACTAAATTTTTTTGGAGAAAACAAAATGCACAAGACCATCCTGATTGCCGGCGCCGTCCTTCTGCTGGCCGGCCCGGCCCAGGCCTCGCTCGACCTGGCCAAGGCCAAGAACTGCATGACCTGCCACGCCGTCGACAAGAAAATCGTCGGCCCGGCCTACAAGGACATCGTTGCCAAGCGGGCCGCCGAAAAAGGCGCCGAGGCCGCGCTGACGGCCAAGATCAAGGCCGGCAGCAAAGGCGAGTGGGGGCAGGTGCCGATGCCGCCGAATAACGTCACCGACGCCGAAGCGGCGACGCTCGCCAAGTGGGTGCTGTCGCTGAAGTAAGCGCCGGGCGGCGGAGAAGCCGGGGGCAGGCGAGCTGCTCCCGGACGCCTTGGTGGGGCAGGGGAGGGCGGAGGCGGAATATCCGGCCGGCGCCCTGAATCGACCTGTTGCTTTCGACAAAGCACAATAAAATCAATGAATCAGCAAAGCGTAGCTTGTGTCGCTCAACTAAATTAGCGTATGCTTATATTTATGAACGCAAACATTCTCCGCCCTTTCGCTTTTAGCCTTTTTTTCGGGTTGACCGTAGCCATTGCGGCAGAACCCTTGCCGCTCATCACGGTCAAGCCGCATGCCGTCGATCTGGCCTTCCCGGCCGAGTCGCTGGTCGAGGCTGTCCAGCAGGCAACGGTCGGCGCCCAGGTTGCCGGCCGCGTCCTTGAGGTCAGGGCCGATGCCGGCCAGTCGGTCAAGAAGGGCGACGTGCTCATGCGCATCGACGGCCGCGAGGCGGCCGAAGCGGCGCGCGCTGCCGCGGCGCAGTATGCCAACGCCAAGGCCAGTTACGAGCGGACGAAAAGTCTGGTCGCGCAAAAATTCATGAGTTCGGCCGCGCTCGACAAGGCCAAGGCCGATCTCGACGCCGCCGCGGCCAATCGTGCCGCCGCCGGCGCCGGCCTGAGCTACGCCACCATCGTCGCTCCGCTGACCGGCATCGTCGCCCGCCGCCACGCCGAGATGGGCGACATGGCGACGCCCGGCAAGCCGCTGTTCACCATCTACCAGCCGGGCACCCTGCGGGTCACGGCGAGCATTCCGCAATACCGCCTGAAGGCCATGCGCGATGTCAAAACCGCCCGCGTCGAGTTCCCCGAGCTGGGCAAATGGGTCGATGCCGTCAAGGTCCAGGTGCTGCCGACGGCCGATGCGGCAACCCATGTTTCGCAGGTCCGCGTCACGCTGCCCGATGTGCCGGAAGCGACGCCGGGCATGTTCGCCCGCGTTCATTTCGTCACCGGCCAGGCCGAAAAGCTGACCGTGCCGGCCGGCGCCGTGCTGCGTCGTGGTGAAGTCGCCGCGGTTTATGTGCAGATGCCCGACAGTCGTCTGTCGCTGCGCCAGTTGCGACTGGGCGAGGCCGTCGGGCAGGGCGAAATAGAGGTGCTGGCAGGCTTGTCGGCGGGTGACGTGGTGGTCACCGACCCGGTGAAGGCTGGCATTTTCCTGAAGCAGAATCCAAGCAAATAAGCGGTCGCCGTTAAAAGCCGCATTGCTTTCACCACCGTCGAGGAGCGAGACATCCATGGCACACATCATCATTGTAGGGAGTGGTCTGGGCGGCATGACCATGGCGTTCGAAATGCGCGCCGATGCCCGTCCGGAAGACCGTATTACCGTCGTATCGAACAATCCGAAATTCCATTTCGTGCCGTCCAATCCCTGGGTGGCGGTGGATTGGCGCAAACGCGAAGAGATCGAGGTCGACGCCGGCCCGGTGCTGGAAAAGCGCAATATCCAGTTCATCCCGGTCGGCGCCAAACGCCTGCATCCGGAACGCAACCAGGTCGAACTCGATGATGGCCGCCTCCTCGATTACGACTTCCTGATCCTGTCCACCGGGCCGAAACTCGCTTTCGACGAAATCGAGGGCCTCGGGCCGCAAGGCCATACGCAGTCGATCTGCCACGTCGACCACGCGGTGACGGCAGAAAAGAACTGGAAGGACTTTGTCGCCGATCCCGGCCCCATCGTCGTCGGCGCCGTGCAGGGTGCGTCCTGCTTCGGGCCGGCCTACGAATTCGCCATGATCATGGAAACCGACCTGCGCCGGCGCAAGCTGCGCGACCAGGTGCCGATGACTTTCGTTACCTCCGAGCCTTACATCGGCCATCTCGGCCTGGGCGGCGTCGGCGATTCCAAGGGCCTCATGGAGTCGATGTTCCGCAGCAAGCACATCAAGTCCATCTGCAACGCCAAGGTGACCAAGGTCGAGGCCGGCCAGATGTTCGTCACCGAACACGACGACGAGGGCAAGCCGAAGAAGGAGCACGTCCTGCCCTTCAAGTATTCGATGCTGCTGCCGGCGTTCAAGGGCATCGATGCGGTTTTCGGCATCGAGGGCCTGACCAATCCGCGCGGCTTCATCCTGATCGACCAGTTCCAGCGCAATCCGAAATACCCCAACATCTACGCCATCGGCGTCTGCGTGGCCATTCCGCCGGTCGAGGCGACGCCGATTCCGACCGGCACGCCGAAAACCGGCTACATGATCGAGTCGATGGTCACGGCAACGGCAAAGAACGTCCGCGCCGCGCTCGATGGTCGCCAGCCGACCGAGAAAGCGACCTGGAACGCCATCTGTCTGGCCGACTTCGGCGACGGTGGCGCGGCCTTTGTGGCGCTGCCGCAGATTCCGCCGCGCAACGTCAACTGGTTTGGCGAG
>PHCH01000129.1 GCA_002840785.1 Betaproteobacteria bacterium HGW-Betaproteobacteria-4
GTTTGACAGACGATCACTCAATCAGCACAATGACCATACTGTGTCGTATGGAAAAGCATACGGTAGCGTATGGAAAACAAACCTGTCAAGCCCTTGATTAAATCCTCATCAGCCAAACCCCGCAAGCGGGCCGCCGTGGCACGCACTCAACTCGACCCGGAACGCTGGGTGGATGAGGCTATCGACGTGCTCGCCCACGAAGGGATCAGCGGTTTGCGTGTCGAAGTGCTGGCCAAGCGTTGTGGCGTTACCAAGGGCAGCTTCTACTGGCATTTCAAGGATCGCCAGGCGCTGCTCAATGCCGTGCTCGAGCAATGGAAAGTCGGGCGGATCCGCGATATCGAAAAGACCACCTCCGTCGCAGCAGGGCAAGAAAGCCAGCAATTGCACTATGCCATCGAGGTGTACGGGGCCAGCCGCAACCGCAAGGGCATGGCCATCGAACTGGCCGTTCGCGACTGGGCACGCCATGACCCGCAAGCGGCGGCGGTTGTCGAATCGGTAGACCTCTATCGCCTCGAATGCACGCGCAAATTATTCGTGGCGGCCGGCATGTCGGACGCCGAGGCCAAGAGCCGCAGCCTGCTCCTCTACGCCTGCGTGTTTGGCTTGTCGCTCATGCACTACGCGCACTTTGACGACAACCTGGCAGATCTCAAGCAACGGATCGCCGAGCGCATCATTTCGAATTAACCGGAACAGGCGTTAGCGCCCTGCCCCTTTTCCCAAACAAGCAGATCGGCCGCCAGTTGCTCGACTGTTGCCGACAAGGCGGCAACGCCGCCGCGCGCATCCTGACTTGTCGCCGGCTTTTCGATTTCCAGATCTAGCTCGGCCACCTGTCGGCGGGCGCGGTCGAGCAGGACGGCGCGTCCCTGCAATACGCCCTTGCTGCTCTGCGGGGAGAGAAAAACCTGGCTGAATTCGGTGATTTCAAGGCGCAGGAGGCATGGCGACTGGCCTTGGCCTGACAGCGAATAGTCGAGCTGCCGCATCAAGCGCTGCTCGATCATTTGTGCCGGCGGCCCGGCCCAGCGCGCCTGGGCATACTCGCGCAGGCGGGCGGCATCGACGTAGGCCAGCCGATAATCGATGCCTTGCGAATCGAACCACAGCGGCGCCCGCACTTCGAGCGCCAGCGGCGGCTGGCGGGGAGAGGCGAGCAGACTGGCCGGGGCCGGTCCGAAATCGTATATCGCCGGAGGGCTGTCGCCACCGCGCTTGCCTGCCGTAAAGCAGGCCGACAGCAAACTGCAAAAAAGCAGGGTAGCCAGCCAGCGCATCTTATTTCTCCGCATCCGGGTTGAAGCCGGGCTCGCCTGGACCGGGCGCCGGGGCTGGCGCCCCGAAGACCAGCCCCTGCGGCGTGTCTTCGAGCACGCGCAGCACGCGGCTCAACTGGCGCGAGGTCAGCGAAAAATCGGTCGCCAGCTCGTTGAGGCGCGGCATCAGTGCTGATGTCCCGCCCGCCGAAGCGTCGCCGATGGCGATGTCGAGCTTGTCGGTCGCCACCTGCATCTTGCCGATCAGGATGCGGGTGTCGGCGAGCAGGGGCTGAACCTCTCCGGCGGCCTGCGCCAGGTTACGAATATTGCGGTCGTCGAGCAGCTTGTTGACCTGCGAGAGCGTCATATTGAGGTTGTCCAGCACCGGTTTCATGTTGCCGGAGACCGTTTCAAGATTGGCCAGGGTAGCTTTCAGGTGGGCACGACTTTCCGCGTCAAGCATGGCGTTGGCACTGGCCATCATCTGCCTGGCCTCGGCCAGGGTGGCCATGCCGGTTTCGGTCAACTCCTCGAGCATCGAGGGAATCATCGCAATACGTGGCGGCTGTTCGTTGTTTGGGACGAGCGCTTCGTTGTCCTTGCCGGTTTCAAGGAGAAGGATGTGGGCCAGGCCGGTGACGCCCTGATAGTTCAGTTTGGCCACTGTCCCTTTGGTCAGGGGCACGTCGTCGTTGACCGAGATGGTGACCAGAATGTTGCTGTAATCCTCCGGATCGAGGCGGATGTCGCTGACCTTGCCGACCCGGATGCCGCGGTAGCGGACCTGCGCCTGCGGATTCAGGCCGCCGATGTTCTGCTTGGTGACGACGATGTAGTCGTGCTCGGAGTCCTTGCTGCCGTTCAGCCAATAGATGGCGAGCAAGGCTGCCACGCCGAGGAGTAGCGCGAAGAGACCGGCAGCGAAAGCGTAGGACTTGTTTTCCATGGATGCCAATTAAAGCAGCTTCCGGCGGTCTGCGCCAAAAAAGCCGGTGACGAAGGGGTGATCGACGGTCATGACCTCGGCCTTCGGCCCGAAGGCAATGATCCGCTGATCGGCCAGCACGGCAACGTGCGTAGCCAGTCCGGCCAGGGTATTGAGATCGTGGGTGACCATGACGACGGTCAGCCCGAGCTCGCGCTGAAGGGAGCCAACCAGCTCGACGAAATTCTGGCTGCGGTCGGGATCGAGGCCGGCCGTCGGCTCGTCGAGCAGCAACAATTCCGGCTCGAGGGCCAGGGCACGGGCCAGCGCGACGCGCTTGACCATGCCGCCCGACAACTCGGCCGGCATGAGCTTGCCGTGCGCCGGTTCGAGTCCGACCATGGCCAGCTTGAGGTGGACCAGGCGGCGAATCCAGTCGGCATCGAGACAGCGCAGTTCGCGCAGCGGAAAGGCGATGTTGTCGAAGACGGACAGGGCCGAAAACAGGGCGCCCTGCTGAAACAGCATGCCGAGGCGCCGACGCAGGTTGCGCTGCCGGTCGACATCGGGTTCGTTGAGATCGATGCCGAACAGGCGGACTGTGCCGGCATCCGGCTGCAACAGGCCGAGGATTTCGCGCAACAAGGTGGTTTTGCCGCTCCCCGAACCACCGAGTAGACCGACGATCTGGCCCTCCTCGACGCGCAGGGACAAATCGTGATGGACCGCTTTCCCGCCGAAGCCCACGCCGACGCCGTTCAGTTCGATGACCGGCGACGACTTCATGGCACACCGATGTTGCGGGTGAACACGGCAAAAATCGCGTCGAAGAGGATGACCGTGGTGATCGCCGTCACCACGGCGCTGGTCGTGCTGGCCGACAGGCTCTCGGTGTTGGGCTTGACGTGCAGGCCGAAATGACAGGCGACGATAGCGATGACGAAACCGAAAACCACGCCCTTGCTCAGGCCGATGACAAGATTGGCCACCGGCACGGCCCGCGGCAGGTTGTCGACAAAATAGGCGAAGGACAGATCAAGCTGAAGCAACGCCGCCAGCATGCCGCCGAACAGTGCCACGGCCGAGGTCCACAGCACGAGCAAAGGCATTGCTACGGTCAACCCGAAAATTTTGGGTAAAACGACACGAATGGTGCGCGAGATACCCATCGTCGATAGCACGTCGATTTCCTCGGTGACCCGCATGACGCCGATCTGCGCCGTCATCGCCGAACCGGAACGGCCGGCCACCAGCACGGCAACGAGCACCGGCCCGAGTTCGCGGATGATCGAGATGCCGAGAATATTGACGATGAACAGGTCGGCACCAAAGCTCTTGAGCTGCAAGGCCGAGAGATAGCTGATCGTCACCCCGATCAGGAAACCGACCAGCGCCGTGACCGCCAGGGCCTGCGCGCCAGCCTTGTAGACATTGGCTGTAAATTCCTTCCACGGCACATCCTGCGGATGGCGGACCAGGTAGGCGACATCGAGCAACAACTGGCCGAACAGGGCAATCATGCCGCGCAGGTTGCCCACCGCCTTGAGCAGCAAGGCGCCGACCATTTCCGGGAAACGCCGACGAGGCCGGGCCTGTTCGGCGATCTCCAGTGGCAGCTCGGCAACCCGCTCGAGCACCTGGCGATGCAGGTCAGCGGCAACCAGTCCGCCCGGCCACCTGGCGCCCCAGGTGCGCCACAGCAGCACGGCGGCGGCGCTGTCGAGACGGCTTATTGCCGACAAATCCCAATCGTTGTGGCCGGCGCAGGCGACCAGTTTTGCCTCCAGGTCCGGCAGTTGCGGCAGCATTTCGGCCAGCGTCCAGCAACCGGACAACACCACTCTCCCCGGCTCGACCAGCAAGCGCGGGGATGTGCTCATGCGATTTTCCTCTGCGTTTTCGACTGGAGGGTGTATTCCCGCCCAAGTTGCTTCCAGACCGAGGCCTCTTCGCCGAAGGCGGCTGCCGTCCACGGATTGGTGGCCAGCCATTCGGCGGGCAGCTCAACGTTGTAGCCGTTGTCTTTGCGACTGGCGCGCCAGGCGGGAATGGCCCGGTCGTCACGGGTGCGATGCAGCAGAACGGCAAGGCGCAGACAGAAAATCAGATCCCAGGCGCTGTCGAGGGCGGGAATCGCCCCGAGTTTTTCCAGCTTGCCGCGATGGCCGAGGACGACCATGGCCAGCCGCGCCTGATCCTTTTTGGAAAAGCCCGGCATGTCGGCGTAAGTCAAAATGTAGGCGCCATGCTTGTGGTAGGCGTTGTGCGCCACGGAGATCCCGATTTCGTGCAGGCGACAGGCCCAGGCCAGAAACTGGATGTCCGCCTCGCCCGGCGCACCGTCGTAAAGCTGGGTCAGCGCCGCCAGCGCCGTCGCCTCGACACGCGCCACCTGATCGCCTTCGACCTGATAGCGGCGGCGGAACTGGGCCACCGTCGAGTCGCGCATGTCGTGATGATGAAAGCGGCCGAGC
>PHCH01000130.1 GCA_002840785.1 Betaproteobacteria bacterium HGW-Betaproteobacteria-4
AAATGGAACCCACTATCGATGCCGGATATACGACTGCATGCGCTATCCAACGGCCAAACCTATCGATCAGTTTCCTTGCTTTTTGGGGGAGTCCATATACGGGATGTTAGGCCGCGACTGGTGGGTTAGACGCGACACTTAGCTGCCCTCCCAAACATACGGGCGCCCCTTGAGCAGGCTGAACAAAACTTCGGCGACAAGGACAATGCCAAGCCCAAAGAGACTGGCACTAAGTGAGAAATCAAATATGCCGCTCAAGATGAAGACTGCACCGACCACACGCATTGCTTGAAGGGCATAGGCAGCAGGCTTCTTCCAGAAAGGAAGCACTGCAATTTCGGTGCGCCGCTGAGCTTGCCATTGCTTTCGAGACAAGCGCGGTGGTTGTTTCACACCGGTTTTCGCTTCCTCGATGTCAGCGACACTGGCCACAGCGGGACACCCACAAGCACCACATGCTTCAGAGCCTGCGGGATTGGTGGCGTAACACGAATGACAGACCCAGGCGTAGAGCGGCATAGCGGCCTAACGTGAAGTGGACGTCATTAAAAAAATCCATATCTGGACATTTGTTGCCAAATATGGATACATATTTCCATTGCTGGACACCCCGAAATATCCATTGCTAGGCATCTGTCACCATCCTTGTTTCGAGTTTGAGTGCCTTGATTTTCTTGAGGGGTACCAACCAGAGTTTCCGCTCTGGGTGCCAGACACCTCCGGCTTCCTTGACGCGCAGGCGTAGTTCGGTTTCGTTGTAGGAAACGCGTATCCAGGCAGTTTTCTCGGGTTTTTCCGGCCGTTCTTCGACGATCAGTTCGACTGTGGTCAGGCGACAGTTCCGCAGCGGGTCATATCGGTAGCGGACGCATAGGAGCGCATCGCCGAAGCGCTCCACGAGACGTTTGGTGCCGGGGGCGCCGGGCTTGAGCCGTTTGATGGCTGCGGTTCCGGCGGGGCTGTTCTCGCGGAGGTGGCTTGCTGGCATGGAAATGCGCACGGGCGGAAAGGAAGGCGCAGCTTAATTGAGCGCCGGATATGGCACAAGCATTTGGCTGCTGGAGTGGATTTTTGCGCCATCAGGCTGATCCACGGGGAGCTTCAGCGGTCGACACGAAAAATAGCCAATTTTCGACGTCGACCGTAGCAGCCATTTCGCCGCCTAAATTCTTAGCTGCGAATACCCAACCCCGCCGCCTTTTTCCACTCGAATCTGCGCAGGAATCCGCTCCTTCATGCCTTCGACGTGGCTGATGACGCCGATCATTTTGCCGCTGGCGTTGAGGGTATCGAGGGCGTTGAGGGCGATTTCCAGGGTGTCGGCGTCGAGGGTGCCGAAGCCTTCGTCGAGGAAGAGCGAGTCGATGCTGGTCTTGTGGCTGACCAGGTCGGAGAGGGCCAGGGCGAGTGCCAGGCTGACGAGGAAGCTTTCGCCGCCGGAGAGGGTGCGGGTGTCGCGGGCGACTTCGCCTTGCCAGCTGTCGACAATGTCGAGTTCGAGTTCGCCAGTGGTTTTGCGGCGCAGCAGGTAGCGGCCGTGCAGGCGGGCGAGGTGGGTGTTGGCGAGGTGGAGCAGGTGGTCGAGGGTGAGGCCCTGGGCGAACTTGCGGAACTTGTCGCCTTTGGCCGAGCCGATCAGGCTGTCGAGGCGTTGCCAGAGGTCGGCTTCGGTGGTTTGGGCGGCGATCTGGGCGAATAGGGCTTGCTGGTTTTGGCGGGCTTGTTGGTCGCGGGTTAGGAGGGCGCGTTGGGCGCCTAGTTGTTCGCTTAGGGTGCGGCGGTGGGTTTCGAGGTCGGTGAGCTGCGCTTCGAGTTCTGGGAGCTGTGGGATTAACCCATCCCCCTCCCGGCCTCCCCCTTGAAAGGGGAGGGGAAAATCATGCTCATCGGTCGGCGTCGATGCTCCCTCCCTTTCAAGGGGAGGGCTGGGGTGGGGATGGGTTGAGTTCGGCGGGGTGCTTTGCAGGCGTAGCAGCTTTTCGCTGGCGGCCTTGAGGACGGCGGCGGCTTGTTGCTGCGCCAGTTGCCGGGTTTCCTTGATTTGCTGCAGGCGTTGGCGTTCTTCCGGCGGCAGCAGCGCGGCGCTGTAGGCGGCGAGGTCGGCGAAGGGGCTGGTGGCGAGGGCGGTTTGCCAGGCGGTTGTGGCTTCGGCGAGGGTTTTTTGCTGTTGGGCGAGATTGGCGTCGAGTTGCGTCTGGCGGCCTTGTTGGGCGGCGAGTTGGCGGGTTAGTTCGGCGATGACGTCGATGCATCGCGGGAGGGCGGTTGCGGGGTCTTCGCTGAAGGATTCGGGATTTTGATTTTGGTCGTTTTTTCCGGTTGACCGTAGCAATTGGAGGTTGGCCAGTTGTTCTGACCAGTGCGTGGCCTGGGCCTGTGCCGCGTTGAATTGTTCCTGTTGTTTGACGAGGATTTCGGCCAGTTCTTGGCGGCGTTTCTGCGTTTGCTGCCAGTGTTGCCATTCGCCGTCGCGTTCTTGTAGCCAGGCGGCGGGTTCGGCCGGGATTTGGTAGTTGGCGGCGGTCAGCGTGGCGCTCAGTTTTTCGTCGAGTTCGGCTTGTTCCTGAATCAGTGCCTGCCCGGCTTTGGCGATTTCGGTCTGGCGTTGCTGGCTGGTTTGCGCGGTTTGTTGCAGCAGATTGAGTTGGTTGCTGGCGTTGAGCAGGGTTTGGGCGGCTTCGGCGGCGGTTTTGCGGGCGGCGTTCAGGGCTTGTTCGCCCTGGTCGGCGGCTTGCTGGCGCTGGGTGAGCCGAGCCAGCGCTTGTTCGGCGGTGCTACGGGCGGTGGCGAGGGTTTCGGCTTCCAGCCAGGCGCTGTCCGCGAGCGATGTTGTGGCGGCGAGGCCGGCGTGCAGTTCGCTCCATTCCGTTTGCAGGCGGCTTGTTTCCTGCGTCGTTTTGGCTTGCTGGGCCAGCCATTCTTTTTGCGTGGCCTGGGTGGCGGCTTGGTCCGCCCTTGCTTGCAGCCCTTTTTCCTTGAGCGCGTCGAGCGCCGCCACCTTTTCCTTGAGGGCGGTTTCGGTGGCTGAAACGTCGAGCGCAGCGTAGGCGGCGATGGCCGGGTGTTCGTGCGCGCCGCATAGCGGGCAGGCTTCGCCCGGCTGCAATTGACGGCGATGGTCGTCCAGCTTGCGGATGAGTTTTTCTTGTTCGAGCAGCTTTTGCTTGTCGGCGACCTGGGCGGCGAGTTCCTTGTGCTGTTCGCGCAGGGTGGTCAGGCCCTTTTCCTGGGCCGCGATCTTTTCCTGAGCTTGCTGCAGTTGCGTGCTTTGCGTCGTTTGTTGGACGGCCAGTTCGCGGCGGCGCTGGGCGAGGGTTTCGAGTTGTTGCCAGCGGTTGAGGCCGGCTTGTTCTTGTTGCCAGTGTTGGCGCAGTTCGGCCAGGGTCTGGCCGGCGAGGCGTTGATTCTGCTCGGTCTGGGCTTTTTCCAGCGCGGCGTCGGATTTGGTTTTTGCCTCGTTTTCCCGGTTGACCGTAGCAGTCTGCTTTTCGATCTTCTGGGCGGTTTCGGCGAGTTCCCGGGCGAGTTTTTGCTGTGCTTCTTGCTGGGCGGCGTGGTCGCGGTCCAGCTTGGCCCGCTGTTCGAATTGCTGGCGCCAGACGCCGAGGCGTTCGCCGAGTTGGGCGCGCTGCGGCTGGGCAGCGCGGAAGTCGTCGAGTTCTTTGGCTTCGCGCTGGCTTTGTTGCAAGGCTTGCTGGGTCTGGGCGGCGAGCTGGGCGCTGAGTTGGCTGGCGGATTGGTGTTGGGCGAGTTGTTCGGCTTGCCGCGTTTCGCGGTCGGCGTGCAGGGCCTTGAGTTCGGCTTCGCTTTGCTGGCAGGCGGCAGCGGCCTGTTGCCATTGCTGGTGCAGGGGTTTGAGCGCTTCGGCCGGGTCGCTGTCGGCGAGTTTTTTGAGGTCCGGCGCGGCGGCGGTCAGTGCGGTGTTGGCTTCCAGCAGCTTGCCTTCGGCGGCTTTGATTTCCTGCTCGCTTTGCGCCAGATCGAGGCGCCACTGGCGCTGGGCCTGGGTTTGCTGGTGGCGGCGCTGGACGTCGGCCAGTTGGCTGTCGAGGCGGCCGACTTCGAGCTGCATCGCGACACGTTGTTCGTCGCTGAGCAGTTCCATGCCGTCGGCGCGGGCTTTGAGTTGATCTAGATGGCTTTTGGCCTCGCGGGCCTGCTCGAAAACCTTGCGCGAAATCTCGCCGTAAATCTCGGTGCCGGTCAGTTCTTCGAGCAGTTCGGCGCGTTCGTTGGGCGTTGCATTGAGAAAGGCCGCGAAGCCGCCCTGGGCGAGCAGCATCGATTTGGTGAAGCGCGGGAAATCGAGGCCGGTGATTTCGGCGATGCGTTTGAGTTTGTCGTTGGTCTGCGTACTCAGGATGGTGCCGTCGACGGTGGCCAGCTCGACCTTGGGTGCCTGCAGCGCGCCGTCGATCTTGTCACGCGAGCGGCGCTGGCTCCAGAAGGCACGGTAGACGGCGCCCTTCACTTCGAATTCGACCTCGGCCAGACAGTCGGCGGTGTGCCGCGTCATGATGTCGTTGTCGGATGCCGAAATGGTCTTCAGGCGCGGCGTCTGGTGGTAAAGGGCGAGGCAGATGGCGTCGAGCAGCGTCGATTTGCCGGCGCCGGTCGGGCCGGTGATGGCGAACAGGCAGTTGTCGCCTGCAGGCTGGCGACGACGGCGCGGTAGCGTTCGTTGAGGGCGGATTGCAGTTCGTCGCCGAGCTCTTCCTGTTGCAGGCGGCGGGCGAAGACGTCGTGCGGGCTGAGTTCGTCCAGGGTTTCGCTGGCTTCCGCCGCCAGGCTGGCGACCGCGTTGCCGCGCTGGCGGCGGATGCGCAGGACTTCGACCGGCCAGCCTGCGGTGAGCGCTTCGATGCGGGCCGGCAGGTCGGCCAGGTAGTCGTCTTCGGCGACGGTGACTTCGAGCCAGGCCGGGCATTCGCGCGTGCCTTGGGCGGCGGCGGCACCGATGGCGCCGGCCAGCGTGTCGAGGTTGCCGCTGACGGTGACCAGCGCCTGGAAGCGCGGCACGGGCAGGACGGTGACGGCTTTGAGGCCGTCGCTGTCGAGGTCGACGAGCAGCATTTCCTTGGTTTGCCTGGCTTCGTCGAAGCCGAGCGGCAGAGGCGAGCCGCAGTAGCGGATGTGTTCGAGGCCACCAACTTTCTGCGGCCGGTGGATGTGGCCGAGGGCGATGTAGGCGGCTGGCGGAAAGGCGGTGGTCGGGAAGGCTTCGAGGGCGCCGACGTAGATTTCACGGACCGATTCGCTGGTGCTGGCGCCGACCGTGGTCAGGTGGCCGGTGGCGACGATGGGCAGCGGGCGGCCGAAATTCCGCTCTGGCGTTCGACGGCGGCTGCGAAGACGGCGGTGTAATGTTCCTGGATGGCGGTTTGCAGCGACAACTGCTTGTCTTCGGCGCTTTGCCCGGCCTGGCTTTGCAGCACGTCGCGCGGGCGGATGAAGGGGATGGCGCAGACGATGCAGCCGGGTTGGCCGTTGCGTTGTGGCAGGACGATGACTTGCGTGGCCGGGTCTTCGTGTGTCGCGGCGATGACCGTGGTGCCCAGATGGGCGAGCAGCTCGCGGCTTTCACCCAGGGTGGCCGGCGAATCGTGATTGCCGCCGAGAACCAGTAGCGGGACGCCGGCCTTGTACAGTTGGCCGACGAGCTGGTTGTACAACTCGCGGGCGTAGCTGGGCGGCGTGCCAGTGTCGAAAATGTCACCGGCGACGAGTACCGCATCGACCGCCTGGGTTTCCACTTGCTCAAGCAGCCAGGCGATCAACGCCTGGTGTTCGGCCTGCCGGCTCTTGCCCATGAAGTGCTGGCCGAGGTGCCAGTCGGAGGTGTGGAGGAGGCGCATCGGCGTGTTCTTGGTGGAAAGGCTGGATTTTATGTCGGGCGGGCGAGCCGGTGGGGCCACAGGTCGGTTTTTTGCCAGCCGCACAGGTCTTGTCCCGCGGCCTCGACTTGTTGCTTAATGGCGGGCCGGGCTTTTCACAAACCCACAATTTGATCGACATGAGCCGTACAGGCTCGGCGATACAAACGGAGATCAGCGATATGTACACCGTGGCGACCATCGCAACAGGACTCGTGGCCTTGCTGCACATCTACATCCTGTATCTGGAGATGTTTTTGTGGGACACCGCAAAGGGGCGAAAGGCATTCGGCCTGACGCCGGAGTTTGCCGCGGCGTCGAAAGTGCTCGCCGCGAATCAGGGGCTTTATAACGGTTTCCTGGCGGCGGGGCTGATCTGGGGCATGTCGCAGGGGCCGGCCGGCCAATCGGTGACGATATTTTTCCTGGGCTGCGTCGTTGTCGCCGGTGTTTTCGGGGCCGCCACGTCAAGCCGGAAGATCCTTTTCGTGCAAGGACTGCCCGGCGCCATCGCTTTGGTTTTGGTGCTTTTGTCGGGGAGTTAGGCTTGATGGCGGTTTAAACCCCTCACCAGGGGAGGGCCCGCGATTGTCGCGAAGGCGACAAGCCGGCCCGCTGGCATGCCGGGCGATTGCCCGTAAATGGCGGCTTTAGGCGGTTCCGGCGGGTGGCATTGCTCTTGCATCGCAAGCTTCATTGCCTTTTTACCCCCGCCCATCATGAACACCGTTGCCAAACCCGATTTCCGCTGCATTTCTGCCAGTGAGGCTGTCTCGTTGATGCATGGCGAGCCGCCGGCCATCGTCTTCGACGTGCGCGACATGGCCAGCTTCCAGAAGGGGCATGTCGATGGCGCCGCCCATCTTTCCGAAGATCGCCTGCTGGCCTGGATGAAGCGCCTGCCGAAGGATGCAACGGTGGTCATCTATTGCTACCACGGCAATGCCAGCAAGGTTTTTGCCCAGATGTTCGTCGATTTCCGCTACACCAAGGTGTTCAGCGTCGATGGCGGCTACGCGCCGCTGGCCGCCGCCCTGGCCGTTCCGGTTGCGGCATGACGGCAGGGGATGTCGCCGGCTGGGTGCAGGCGCATGCGCTGTCGCCAAGCGATGTCGATTGCGCCACCACGGTCATGCTCAAGATCCTCGACGGCAAATGCAAGATGGGGAGCGTCGACAAGATCGTCATGGAAGCGCTCTACGACGCGGTCAAGGACAGACCCGGCGAGCGCTTTGGTGACGAATTCCACGCCCTGATCGGCGAGGCCCGGCGTGAATCGAGCGAGGCGCTCAAGAATTTCATTTACGAAAAACGCGTGCTGGCTGAAACCGAACTCTCCCGCCCGGTGATGAAGGCCTTCAAGGCCATGATC